>NZ_BAAGWY010000005.1:0-249123 GCF_054780115.1 Humibacter ginsengiterrae | reverse complement strand
ACTGACCACGCGTCACCAGACACGCCGCACCCCGACCCCGCCAGCGAACGAGGAAGCGCCGCCAGGCAACCAATCCGGCGGCGCTTCACCACGCCCCCTTGACAAAACTCAACACATATCAGTCGTCAGTATTCCTGCGCGATGAGGCTCTCCGGAACCTCGGCGGAGGCATCCTGGTCGACGAAGAAGACCGTGCGCTTGCGGCCCTTCGCGCCCGCAGCGGGCACCTCCGTATAGCTGGCGCCGGCCAGGGCAAGCCCGAGGGCGGATGCCTTGTCTGCGCCGGCGAGCACGAGCCAGATGCGCGCGGATGCGTTCAGCACGGGCCGGGTCAGGCTGAGCCGTTCGGGTGGCGGCTTGGGGGAGTCGCGCACGGCGATCACGGCGCGCTCGGTCTCGCGGATGCCCGAGCGGTCGGGGAACAAGGAGGCGATGTGCCCGTCCGGTCCGACGCCGAGGAACGTGATGTCGAAGCGCGGGTACGGCAGCCCCTTCTTCGAGAACCGCTCCAGCTCCCGCGCGTAGGCATCTGCCGCGTCGTCAAGCCCGAGACCGGAGTCGGACGCCGGGAACGGATGCACGTTCGCCGCCGGGATCTCGAGGCGGTCGAGGAGCGCTTCCCTCGCCTGCTTGTCATTGCGATCTTCGGAATCGGCGGGCACCCACCGTTCGTCCCCCCACCAGAAGTGCACCTTCGACCAGTCGACGGAGCCGCGAGCTTCGGACCCGCCGACGGCTGCGAGCACGCCGATGCCCACCGTGCCGCCGGTGAGGCACACGTGCGCCTTGCCCCGGTCGGCGACGAGGTCGGCCGTCTTCGAGAGGAAGCGTGCTGCGACGGCGGAGACCAGGGCATCCCGGTCGTGGTGCACGAGCACGCGCCGTTCACCGGTCATCGTGCCGCCGCTTCCTGTTCCTCGGACTCCAGAAGCGGGAGGCCCTTGGTCAGGACCCTTCCGTACAGCTCGTCCGGATCGAGTCGGCGCAGCTCCTCGGCGAGGCAGTCGCGCAGGTTACGCCGGGGGAGCGCGAGATCGTGCGTCGGCTCTCCGGGCTGGCTCAGCGTCGCGACATCGGGGATGTCGCGCACCAGCTCGATCGTTCCCGATGCCCTGCGCAGCTGGACGCCGTGGATGCCGCTCAGCCCGCGCTGCCGCGCCGTCAGGTCGTGCTGCACTGGGGCATCCAGCTGAAGGCGCAGCCACGCGGCCAGCAGCACCGTCGACGGGGAGTCGGGCGCGCCTGACACTTCGACCGACTCGACCGGCTCGTACGGGGGCTGATCGAGCGCGGCGGCGAGCTGGGCGCGCCACAGCGTGAGCCGCGTCCATGCGAAGTCGGTGTCGCCAGGCGCGTACGTCTCGGCAAGATGCAGCAGCGCCTCGTGCGGATCGCCGGCGGAGGACGAGTCCGTGATGCGGCAGGTCGCGATGCGTCCGAGCGCCGAGGTGGACACCACGTCGGGCGCCGTGCCCGGCCACCACACGACGACGGGGGCATCCGGCAGAAGCAGCGCCGTCACCAGACCCTCTTCGTCGCTCGCGGTCTCCCCGTAGGCGCGCAGCACGATGACCTCGCTCGCGCCCGCATCGCCGCCGACGCGGATCTGCGCGTCGAGCCGGCTTGCGGAATCCGCGTGCGGATGATCGGGGTCGGCCGTCGAGACGACGATGACGCGCATCGGATGCTCGCGCGACGCCTCGTTCGCCGCCTCGATGACCTCTTCCTCCTGGCCGAGCCGGGTGGCGATGATCAGCGTGAGGACGCGGCCGAGTGCGACAGCACCGCCCTCCTCGCGGATCTTGATCAGTGTCTTCGACACGTTGCTGCTGGTCGTGTCGGGCAGGTCGACGATCATGGGCGCCTCCAGGTCCGCCCGTCGCGGGCGAGTAGTTCGTCAGCGGATGCCGGGCCCCAGGTTCCCGGCCGGTACTGCTCCGGCACGCCGTGCGATGCCCAGAACTCCTCGATCGGGTCCAGGATCTTCCACGACAGCTCCACCTCTTCGTGGCGCGGGAACAGCGGCGGGTCGCCGAGCAGCACGTCGAGGATGAGGCGCTCGTACGCCTCGGGACTGGCCTCCGTGAACGCGTGGCCGTAGCCGAAGTCCATGCTCACGTCGCGCACCTGCATGCCGGCCCCCGGAACCTTGGAGCCGAACCTGATCGTCACGCCCTCGTCCGGCTGCACCCGGATGACGAGGGCGTTCTGGCCGAGCGCGCTGGTCTGCGACTCGGCGAAGAGCTGCTGCGGTGCACGCTTGAACACCACGGCGATCTCGGTGACCCGGCGGCCGAGGCGCTTTCCCGCTCGCAGGTAGAACGGAACGCCGGCCCACCGGCGGGTTCCGATCTCGAGCTTGATGGCGGCATAGGTCTCGGTCGTGGAGTGCGGGTTCATCCCGTCCTCGTCGAGGAACCCGACGACCTTCTCGCCGCCCTGCCATCCGCCCGAGTACTGACCACGCGCCGTTGCGGTGGCCAGATCCCTCGGCAACCGCACGGCCTTGAGCACCTTCTCCTTCTCGGCACGCAGGTCCGCGGCGTCGAACGACACTGGCTCCTCCATCGCCGTCAGGGCGAGCAGCTGCAGCAGGTGGTTCTGGATGACGTCGCGAGCCGCGCCGATGCCGTCGTAGTAGCCGGCACGGCCGCCGACGCCGATGTCCTCGGCCATCGTGATCTGTACGTGGTCCACGTAGTTCGCGTTCCAGATCGGTTCGTACAGCTCGTTGGCGAAGCGCAGAGCCAGGATGTTCTGCACCGTCTCCTTGCCGAGATAGTGGTCGATGCGGAACACCGCGTCGGGCGGGAAGACCGTCTCGACCACCTTGTTCAGCTCGCGGGCTGTCTTCAGGTCGGAGCCGAACGGCTTCTCGATTACGACCCGGCGCCATCCCTTGGACTGCTCGGCCAGGCCGGAGCGACGCAGCTGCTCGGTGACGAGCGGGAACGCCTTCGGCGGGATCGACAGGTAGAACGCGTGGTTGCCCATCGTGCCGCGCTCGCGATCGAGTGCGTCGACCGTCTGCTTGAGCCGCTCGAACGCGGCATCGTCGTCGAACTCGCCGGGCACGAAGCGGATGCCCCGAGCAAGCTGGCGCCACACCTCGTCACGGAACTCGGTGCGGGCGTACTGCTTCACGGCGTCGTAGACAACCTTCTCGAAGTCCTGGTCCGCCCAGTCGCGCCGGGCGAATCCGACGAGCGCGAACCCTGGCGGAAGAAGACCTCGGTTCGCGAGGTCGTAGACGGCGGGCATCAGCTTCTTGCGGGACAGGTCGCCTGTCACGCCGAAGATGATGAGGCTGCTCGGGCCCGCGATGCGGTTGAGCCGGCGGTCCTCCGGTACCCGGAGCGGATTATGATCCGCGGTGATTGCCACCGGTGACATGGATCTCCTCGTGTCGGTTCAGTCGTCCACGTCGCCGAAGAGGGTCTCGACGTTCGTGGTGGGGTCGGTGAGGGTGAGAGTGACAACGGGACGTCCGTGCTGTGCGAGCACGGCGGCGTCCCCGTCGGCCTGAGCCTGGATCAGCTGGCCGAACGTGAACGGACGGTCTGGCACCTGCAGGTCGTCCGGCTCGCGGGCGAGGATCTGCAGGAACACGCCGACGGCGGGACCGCCCTTGTGGAACTGTCCCGTCGAGTGCAGGAAGCGCGGCCCCCAGCCGAACGTGACGGGGCGCTTGGCTCTGGCCGCCAGCAAGTCGCGGATGCCTGACAACTGCGGCAGCGCCAGCCGGTTCACGTACGCCTGGACGGCGACGTACCCGTTGACCGGCAGCTGCTCCAGCAGTGCACCGATAGCAGCATCCACGGTCGCCGCATCGCGGAGCACCGCGGGGTCGCCGCGGACCTCGATGCCGGCGTCGACGAAAGCCGGTTCCGTCGGCTCGGGACGCGCGTCCAGCAGGCCGCGTGCAGCCTTCTTGGCCGACTCGACGTCCGGCTGGTCGAACGGGTCGATGCCGAGAAGTCGGCCAGCAACCGCAACCGCGTACTCCCACACCAGGAACATTGCGCCGAGCGAGCCGGAGACCAGGATCTCGCCGCGATGCCGATCGGCAGGGAAGAGGTGGTGAGCCGCTGCGTTGTCGACCAGTCGTACGACCTGCAGGTCGGGCAGGTTCTGCGACAGCTCGGGGGAGACCACGTCGAGCACGACGGGCAGGAGCCCCTTGCCCTCCTTGCCGGTCGACTCGGCGATGAGCTGCTCGGCCCAGTCGGCGAAGCCCGCGATGTGCGTGCCGTCGGAGACGATACCGAGCTTGTCGCGCAGAGGCTTGGAGCCGGCGATGGCGGCACCCAGGATCAGCCCCGGGTTCGTCTCGTCGTCGATCGCGAGTTCGAGGGAGATGGTCTCGGCCTCTTCCAGCAGCTCCTCGATGTCGAAACCGGCGAGACCGGAGGGCACCAGCCCGAACGCGGTCAGCGCCGAGTAGCGACCCCCGACATTAGGGTCCGCGTTGAACACCGCGTAGCCGGCCTCCCGGGCGGAAGCATCGAGCGGCGAGCCAGGGTCGGTGACGACAACGATGCGCTCGGCGGGGTCGATGCCGGCATCCCGGAACGCCTTCTCGTATGTGCGACGGTGGCTGTCGGTCTCCACGGTGGAGCCCGACTTCGACGACACGATGAGCACGCTGGAGCGCAGCCTGTCGTTCACGGCATCGAGCACCTGCCCTGGATCGGTGGTGTCGAGGATGGTCAGCTCGAGGTTGCCCGTTCGCGTGATCACCTCGGGGGCGAGGGACGAGCCGCCCATCCCGCTCAGCACGAAGTGGTCGATGCCTTCGGCGAGGAACTTCTCACGCAGCTCGACGATCCGCGGCACGAGCGGACGTGAGATGGCAACGGCCTCCGTCCAGCCGAGGCGGATGCCCGCCTCGGCCTCCGCGTCCGGCCCCCAGAGCGCCGCATCCTGAGCGGTGATACCAGAGGCCACCAGGTCGTTCACCAGGCCGGGCACGGCCGATCTGACCGCCGCTTCCGCGTCGCCCGAGACGTGGATCTTGAAGCTCACCGCACGGTCTCCGCCGCGCCCGCCTGCTGGAGCGCCGCGGTGACCGTGTCGAGCAGCTGAGCCCATGACACGTCGAACTTCTCGACGCCCTCGTCTTCCAGCGTCTGCGTGACGTCGTCGTACGAGATGCCCAGCGCGGCGATCTTGTTCAGCATCTCATTCGACTCGTCGTACGTGCCGGCGATCGTGTTGCCCGTGATCTCACCGTGGTCGAACGTGGCCTCGAGCGTCTTCTCCGGCATCGTGTTGACCTCGTCCGGTGCGACCAGCGTGGTCACGTACAGCGTGTCGGGGTACGAAGGGTCCTTGACGCCGGTGGATGCCCACAGCGGCCGCTGCTTGTTGGCTCCCGCCGCCAGCAGCACCTTCGCGCGCTCCGAGTCGAACGCCTGCTCGAACACCTGGTAGGCCAGCCGCGCGTTGGCCACCGCGGCCTTGCCCTTGAGCGCCTCGGCCTCGTCGGTGCCGATCGCACCGAGCCGCTTGTCGATCTCGGTGTCGACCCGGGAGACGAAGAACGAGGCGACCGAGCGGATGGTCGACAGGTCGATTCCGGCGGATTTCGCCTGCTCGAGACCGCTCAGGTAGGCGTTGATCACCTGCCGGTAGCGCTCGAGGCTGAAGATCAGCGTGACGTTGACGCTGATGCCGGCGGCGGTCGCAGCAGCGATGGCCTCCAGACCTTCGACCGTGGCCGGGATCTTGATCATCGCGTTCGGCTTGCCGACCTTCTCCCAGAGCTGCTTGGCCTGGGCGGTCGTGCCTTCCGCGTCGTGCGCGAGAGAAGGCTCCACCTCGATCGAGACTCGGCCGTCCACTCCGCCGGATGCCTGAAAGACGGGAGCGAACACGTCGGCGGCGTTGCGCACATCCGTCGTGGTGATCTCGAAGACGGCCTCGTGCACGTCTTTGCCCTCTGCGGCGAGCTGACGCACCTGCTCGTCGTACGCGTCGCCCTTGGACAGCGCCGTGGCGAAGATCGTCGGGTTGGAGGTGACACCGACCACGTTGCGGGTGTCGATCAGCTTCTGCAGTCCGCCCGAGGTGATGAGGTCGCGGGACAGGTCGTCGAGCCAGATGCTCACGCCCTCGGCGGCAAGCCGTGCAGTGGGGGATTCGGTCATTCTTCTCGCCTCTTCTTCTCTTAGGTTCTTTCGCTCGCCCGACCGCGCCTACTGGGCCGCGATCGTCTCCTTGGCGGCGTTGACGACGGCGTCGGCGGTGATGCCGAACTTCTGGAACAGCGTCTTGTAGTCGGCGGATGCCCCGAAGTGCTCGATCGACACGCTGCGGCCCTTGTCGCCGATGTACGGGCGCCACGTGAGCGCACGACCGGCCTCGACGGAGACGCGTGCGGTGACGGATGCCGGCAGCACCGATTCCTTGTACTCCGCGCTCTGCTCCTCGAACCACTCCTGGCTGGGCATCGAGACGACGCGGGCGTTCACCCCGTCGGCCTTCAGCGTCTCACGGGCGGCGACAGCCAGCTGGACCTCGGAGCCGGTCGCGATGATGATCACGTCTGGCGTGCCGCCCGGGGCCTCGGCCAGCACGTATCCGCCGTTGGCGACACCCGCCGCCGAGGCGAACGTGTCACCGGATGCCTCGCCATCGCCGCGCTCGAACACGGGGATGTTCTGCCTGGTGAGCGCGATGCCCATCGGGCCGCCGCGGCGCCTGAGCATCTCGAGCCACGCGTATGCGACCTCGTTGGCGTCGCCTGGGCGCACCACCGTGAAGTTCGGGATGGCGCGCAGCGTCTCCAGCTGCTCGATCGGCTGGTGCGTCGGGCCGTCCTCGCCGAGGGCGACGGAGTCGTGCGTCCAGACGAAGATCGACGGAATGCTCATCAGCGCGGCCAACCGCAGCGCGGGACGCTGGTAGTCGCTGAAGATGAGGAACGTGCCGCCGAACGGCCGCGTCGGGCCGTGCAGCACGATGCCGTTCAGGATGGCCGCCATCGCATGCTCGCGGATGCCGAAGTGCAGCACGCGTCCGTAGGGGTTTCCCGCCCACTCGTGCGTGGAGCGCTCGGTCGGCACGAACGACGCACCCGACTCGATCGTCGTGTTGTTCGACTCGGCGAGGTCGGCGGAGCCGCCCCACAGCTCGGGCAGAAGAGGCGCGATCGCGTTCAGCACCTTGCCGCCCGCGGCGCGGGTGGAGACGTCCTTGCCAGGCTCGAACACCGGAAGGGCATCCTCGACGCCGTCCGGGAGTTCCCCGGCCAGCAACCGGTCGAGCAGTGCCTTGCGCTCCGGGTTCGCCTCGGCCCACGCGTCGAAGCCGACCTGCCACTCGGCCCGCTCCTGTGCGCCGCGTTCGATCGCTTTGCGGGTGTGCTCGATGACCTCGTCGGAGACCTGGAAGGTCAGCTCCGGGTCGAAGCCGAGAACCTCCTTGACGGCACGCAGCTCGTCGCCGCCGAGCGCGGAGCCATGGATCTTGCCGGTGTTCTGCTTCTTCGGGCTCGGCCAGCCGATGATGGTCTTCAGCACGATCAGCGACGGCTTGTCGGTGACGGCCTTGGCCTCTTCGATGGCGTCGAACAGCGCCTGCACGTCTTCGACGTACTGGCCCGTCTTCTTCCAGTCCACGACCTGCACGTGCCAGTGGTAGGCCTCGTAACGCGCCTTCACGTCTTCGGTGAACGCGATGTTCGTGTCATCTTCGATGGAGATCTGGTTGCTGTCGTACAGCACGACGAGGTTGCCGAGCTCCTGGTGGCCGGCGAGCGAGGATGCCTCGCTCGTCACGCCCTCCTCCATGTCGCCGTCGCTGGCGATCACGTAGACGAAATGGTCGAACGGACTGGTGCCGGGGGCGGCATCCGGGTCGAACAGTCCGCGCTCGAACCGGGACGCGTACGCGAAGCCGACGGCGGAGGAGAGTCCCTGGCCGAGCGGACCCGTGGTGATCTCGATGCCGTCGGTGTGGCGGTACTCGGGGTGGCCGGGTGTCAGCGAGCCCCAGGTGCGCAGCGCCTTCAGATCGTCGAGCTCGAGTCCGTACCCGCCGAAGTAGAGCTGCACGTACTGGGTGAGGGAGGTGTGGCCTGCGGAGAGCACGAACCGGTCGCGTCCCAGCCAGTGCTGGTCTTTGGGGTCGCGGCGCATGACGCGCTGGAACAGGAGGTACGCGGCCGGTGCCAGGCTCATGGCGGTGCCGGGATGCCCGTTTCCCACCTTCTCGACGGCGTCCGCGGCAAGGACGCGCGCGGTGTCTACTGCCTTGTTGTCAATGGGATCCCATTGCAGTGCTGCCACTTGAGACTGACCCTTCTTTATTCGTCGGTGCGAACGAGGGGCCCGTCGAACGGACCCGCACCGGTGAGAGGTAGTGCGCGCGCATCGATAGGCGAGCACACCCAAGTATAGGGAGATTGCCAGTTTCCAGCGGGCTGAGGAGGCCCTGCGCTGTGGCCACCCGACAAAACCCGGCGGCCGTGTGAACGAGTGTGACGGCGGGGATGGGCATCGACTCCATGACCTAGGATTGAGCGTTGAGTGTCGACGTGATTGAGGAGCGATGGACGTAGCCGCCACGAGCCGGACAGTACCGGCCAGGATCGGGTTCCGGCGCAAGTTCGCCGCCTACGTCGCCCTTACCAAACCCCGGGTGATGGAGTTGCTCCTCGTCACCACGATCCCGGTGATGTTCCTCGCCGCCGGCGGCGTGCCGAACCTCTGGCTGGTGGCCGCGACAGTGATCGGCGGCGCGATGAGCGCCGGCTCCGCCGCCGCGTTCAACTGCTACATCGACCGCGACATCGACAAGGTCATGCGGCGCACCAAGAACCGTCCGCTCGTGACAGGGGAGCTGACCCCCCGTGAGGCCTACGTCTTCTCCTGGGCGCTCGCCGTCGCCTCGACCGTGTGGCTCTACTTCACGACCAACTGGCTGGCCGCGCTGCTCTCGGTCGTGGCGATCCTGTTCTACGTGTTCGTCTACACGCTGTGGCTGAAGCGCCGCACGCAGCAGAACATCATCTGGGGCGGCATCGCGGGATGCTTCCCCGTGCTCATCGGCTGGGCCGCCGTGACGGAGTCGCTCGACTGGGCACCGTTCATCCTGTTCGGCGTCGTCTTCCTGTGGACGCCTCCGCACTACTGGCCGTTGTCGATGCGCTACCGCGACGACTACAAGTCGGTCGGCGTCCCGATGCTCGGCGTCACCCGTGGTCGCGCTGTCGTGGGACTGCAGGTCATCCTGTACGCCTGGGCGACCGTGGCGTGCTCGCTGCTCCTCGTGCCGGTCGCACACATGGGTCTCGTCTACACACTCACCGCACTGGCCGCCGGCGTGTGGTTCATCTACGAGACGCATCGCCTGTACTCGCTGGCCATCCGGCACGAGAACCCTTCGCCGATGCGGGTGTTCCACGGCTCCATCACCTACTTGTCGGTGCTGTTCCTCGCGATAGCCATCGACCCGCTCCTCCCGTTCTGATCGTGACGGTCAAGACTCCGCTCGGCTGGCTCGCCGACCGCTACACGCTCTCGCCCCGATCGCTGCGCTGGGCGTCCACGGCATCTCTCGTGGTCAGCGTGCTGATCGTGCTCGGCGGCGGCATCGTGCGCGTCACGGGGTCCGGTCTCGGATGCCCGACCTGGCCCACCTGCGACACGACGTCGCTGACGCCGACGCCGGCCATGGGCATCCACGCGGTCATCGAGTTCTCCAACCGCATGCTCACCGTCGTGCTGTGCATCGCCGTCGCATGGGTGATCATCACCGCACGGCTGCAGAAGCCGCGCGCACGCAGCATCACGCGGCTCGCCTGGTCGCAGTTCTGGCTCGTGGTGGTCAACGCGGTGGCGGGCGGCGTCAGCGTGTGGACCGGCCTCAACCCCTACGTCGTCGCCTTCCACTTCGTGATGGCGATGGGTCTGCTCACGACCACGACGCTCACCTGGCATCGCGTGCACGAGGCGGCCGTCTCGAAGGATGCCCTGGCACGCGTCACGCCGCCGGCCCGTGTCCTCAGCTGGGCCCTGGCGGTGCTCACGGCGGTGCTGATCGTCGTCGGGACGCTCGTGTCGGGGTCGGGGCCGCACTCCGGCGACACCGTCGCGGTGCCGCGCATGGCCTTCGACTGGGTCGACATCACGATCGTGCACGGCGTGCTCGGAACGGTCACCCTCGTGGTGGCGATCGTGCTCGGAGTCGTGCTCTGGCGTTCGCGTGCGATTACTCCGCTGCGTCGCACGGCGATGTTCGTCGGTGTGGTCGTCGTGCAGGCCGCCGTCGGCCTCGCACAGTCGCTGACCGCGCTTCCCTCGCTGCTGGTGGCGATCCACCTTCTGCTGGCGGCCCTGGTCTGGGTGGGCGCGCTCCGAGTGCTGCTCGACGTGAACCCCGGGCTGTTCCCGAGCGTGCACATGGCGACGGCTGAGCGGGCCGTCAACGCGGATCGTGCGAAGAGCACCGCGCCGCTCCCCGAACGGGCGAACTGAGTGCCGGCCGCGCCGGTGCGCCGGAGGGTGCGCTCCGCGGCCTCGTCGGGTGCGCGTCTCATCGCGATCGTCGTCATCTGCGCACTGGTCACCGCACCGCTCTGGCCCGTTCTCGCGGCGGCGTTCCTGCCCGGCGCCCCCGGAGACCGGCAGGCAGCGGGCGGACCGCTGGCGGGCATCCTCGCCACGTTCCGATTCACCCCTGCGCTGACGTGGCTGGGCAACAGTCTGCTCGTGGCTAGCGTGACGACGGCGGTCGCGATCGTCGTCGCGGCGCCCGCGGCCTACGCCCTGTCGCGGGGGCGGGGCCGGCTCGTCGCCGCCTACTCGCTCGTTCTGTTCATCGTGCAGTCGCTCCCGGTCGTCGTGCTGGTCATCCCGCTCTTCGTGCTGTTCGCCAGAGCCGGCCTTGTCGACTCGCTCGGCGGCCTCACGATCATCTACATCGGGCTGTCGGTGGCGGTGGCCGTCTGGATGCTCACCGCCGCCATCGACGCGGTGCCGCTGCGCCTAGAAGAGTCCGCCTGGCTCGACGGATGCAGCGTGCTCGGCTCGTTCGTGCGAGTCGTGCTGCCCAGTTGCTGGCCGGGCATCGTCTCCACGGCGATCTACTGCTTCCTGCTCACCTGGAACGATTACCTCGTCGCTCTCGTCTTCATCAAGTCGAACGCGCTCTACACCCTGCCCATCGGGCTGCAGGCTGCACGCACTCCGGGACTCGTGCTGGTCATCGTGATCCCGCCGCTGCTCATCTTCGGGCTGCTGAATCGCTACTTCTCCCTCGGCGGCATCGCCGGTTCATTCGCCGATCGCTGACGCCGAGATATTCGACACCACCCGATCTCCGCTCACTCTGGTCTTTGTCGCAGGCCGCACCTAACGTGGCCATCATCGGCACAACACAGCGAACCGGTGGGAGATCCTCATGACTGCATTACCGCCCGTCGTCGATCAGGAGACCTGGCGCCGAGAACTGGAAGCTCTGCGCATGCGTGAGAAGGCTGCGACGAGGGAGCTCGACGCTGTCGCCGCCCAGCGCAGAAGACTGCCCATGGTGCGGATGCCCGACTACACGCTGGAGGGCGAGAACGGTCCGGTGCGGCTGGCCGACGTCTTCGAGGGCCGAAGCCAGCTGATCGTCTACAACCACATGTGGTTCGACGATGAGGAATGGCAATGTCCCGGATGCACCGGCTTCACCGCCCAGTTCACCCGCTTCGAATTCCTCGAGCCATACGACGCCCGCTTCGTCATCGTGACGCAGGGACCGATCGATGAGGCACTGGCATACAAGCAGAAGGTCGGCAACCGCTTCGACTGGTACTCCACAGCGAACAGCCCATTCGGCGCTGATGTGGACGCTCCCGCCGGCGGCGGATTCGCCGTCAACGTGTTCCTCCGCGACGGCGATACGGTCTACCGCACCTGGCACACGAGCGGGCGCGGCGTCGAGCAGCTCAGCCACACTTTCCCGCTGATCGATGTGCTGCCGTACGGCCGGCAGGAGGAGTGGCAGGATTCGCCGGAGGGGTGGCCGCAGTCGCCCACCTACAGCCGATGGGCGTCGCCGCAGGAGATCGCGGCCGCGTACGGCCGGCAAGACGACTGACGGCCGCGAAGTCGCGCCGACCCGTCGGGTCCGCTGAGCATCGGCCCATATTCGGCTCGGGCGCGGGCCCGCCCTGTAGAATCGAGTGGTTCAGGAGTGCATCGTTCGCACTCGCAAGCCATCCGCACAATCCTGCCTCGGTGTCACCGACCCGCGATGACACGAACACGTAGGTGGGAGCCGGTCTGAAGCCGGTCACGGGCGGCAGGAAAACGAGGTAATCACAATGTCAGACGTTCTCATCGACCGTCCCGAGCTCGCCGGCCTCGGCCAGTACGAGTTCGGCTGGGCCGATTCAGACGAGGCGGGGGCCACTGCCCGACGCGGTCTCTCCGATCAGGTGGTCCGCGACATCTCGGCTCTCAAGAACGAGCCGGAGTGGATGCTCCAGCGCCGGCTGAAGGCTCTCCAGCTCTTCCAGCGCAAACCGATGCCGACATGGGGAGCCGACCTCTCCGAGATCGACTTCGACAACATCAAGTACTTCGTGCGCTCCACGGAGAAGCAGGCGCAGAGCTGGGAGGACCTGCCTGAAGACATCCGGAACACGTACGAGAAACTCGGCATCCCCGAGGCCGAGCGCCAGCGCCTGGTCGCGGGCGTCGCCGCGCAGTACGAGTCCGAGGTGGTGTACCACCAGATCCGCGAGGACCTCGAGCGCCAAGGTGTGATCTTCAAAGACACCGACACCGCTCTTCGCGAGAACCCCGAGTTCTTCGAGGAGTACTTCGGCACCGTGATCCCGGCAGGCGACAACAAGTTCGCCTCGCTCAACACCGCCGTGTGGTCCGGGGGATCGTTCGTGTACGTGCCGAAGGGCGTGCATGTAGACATCCCGCTGCAGGCCTACTTCCGCATCAACACGGAGAACATGGGCCAGTTCGAGCGCACGCTCATCATCGCCGACGAAGACAGCTACGTGCACTACATCGAGGGCTGCACCGCCCCGATCTACAAGTCCGACTCGCTGCACTCGGCCGTCGTCGAGATCATCGTGAAGAAGGGCGCACGCGCTCGTTACACGACCATCCAGAACTGGTCGAACAACGTCTACAACCTGGTCACGAAGCGCGCCATCGCGCACGAGGGCGCCACCATGGAGTGGATCGACGGCAACATCGGGTCCAAGGTGACCATGAAGTACCCGTCCATCTACCTGGCGGGGGAGCACGCCAAGGGCGAGACGCTCTCCGTGGCGTTCGCAGGCCCGGGTCAGCACCAGGACGCCGGCGCCAAGATGATTCACATGGCGCCGTACACGCAGTCCTCGATCGTCTCCAAGTCGATCGCGCGAGGCGGCGGACGTGCCGGCTACCGCGGTGAGGTACGGGTGGAGAAGGATGCCCACCACGCGGCGAACACGGTGCGTTGCGACGCCCTGCTGGTGGACACCATCTCGCGCAGCGACACGTACCCGGCCATCGACATCCGGGTGGACGACGTGCAGCTCGGCCACGAGGCGACCGTCTCCCGTGTCAGCGAGGAGCAGCTGTTCTACCTGATGAGCCGCGGCCTGCCAGAGGACGAGGCCATGGCGATGATCGTGCGCGGGTTCATCGAGCCGATCGCGCGGGAGCTCCCGATGGAGTACGCGCTCGAACTCAACAAGCTCATCGAGATGGGCATGGAAGGCAGCGTGGGCTGAGGAATGACGATCATCGAGACCGAACCAGCCTTCGTTCCCGTTCAGACCCGATCCGAGCGTTTCAAGTCCACCGACGTCGCCGACTTCGACTCCGTCACCGGCCGTGAAGCGACCTGGCGCTACACGCCGGTCGCCCGCATCGCGCAGCTTTTCGAGCCCGGCCTTGACGGCTCCCGGTACGATTACGATCTGCGCACGTCGTCTGACGTCAGCGGTCAGGTGACCGCCGAGTGGGTCGCCCGCGACCATGCGCTCGTCGGCGCGGCGGGAGTTCCGGAGGAGAAGGCATCCGCGGCGGCGTGGACGTCGTTCGGCGAGGCGCTGCTCGTCACAGTCTCCGGGAACGCCGGGGAGGCGAGCCTGACACGCTCGGCGCTCGGCACTTCCGATCGTGCCGCGCACACCGTCATCCACGCCACCGCAGGCAGCACCGCCACCCTTCTGCTGCGCAACGCGGGAGACGCCAGTCTCACCGAGAACGTCGAGGTGATCCTCGACCAGGGCGCCAGGCTCACCCTGGTGAGCGTGCAGGAGTGGACGGATGCTTCCAGGCACGTCTCGACGCACTTCGCGTCGGTCGGCCGCGACGCGCTGCTCAAGCACGTCGTCGTCTCGCTCGGCGGCGCGTTCATCCGCCTGAACCCGGCCGTGCACCTCACCGGTCCGGGAGCGGAGATCGAGGCGTACGGCGCCTACTTCGCGGATGCCGGTCAGTACATCGAGCACCAGGTGTACGTCTTCCACGACGAGCAGCACCAGCGCAGCCGCGTGACGTACAAGGGCGCACTGCAGGGCGCATCCGCCCAGACCGTATGGATCGGCGACGTGCTGATCGGCCAGAAGGCGGTCGGCACCGACAGCTACGAGCAGAACCGCAACCTCGTGCTCACCGAGGGAGCGCGCGCCGACTCGGTGCCCAACCTCGAGATCGAGATCGGCGACATCGTCGGAGCCGGTCACGCCAGCGCGACCGGCCGGTTCGACGACGAGCAGCTGTTCTACCTGCAGTCACGCGGAATCACCGAGGACGAGGCACGTCGCCTCGTCGTTCGCGGATTCCTCGTCGAGATCGTGCAGCAGATCGGTTCGCCGGAGCTCGAGGAGCACCTGCAGGCCGCTATCGAGGCCGAGCTCACCGGCGGTGCACCCGTGCAGGGTGACGCGCGATGAGCGCTGAACGCGTCTGCCCGGCATCCGAACTCGTCGAGAATCAGGCCAAGCGGGTTGTGGTCGGCGGGGTGCCGATCGCGCTCGTGAAGGACTCGGCCGGCGACATCCACGCCATCGGCGACACCTGCACGCACGGCGACATCTCGCTGTCCGAGGGGTTCATCGAGGGCGAGGCCATCGAGTGCTGGGCGCACGGCTCGCAGTTCTCCCTGCTCACCGGACAGCCACTGAACCTGCCGGCCTACGAGCCGGTCCCCGTTTTCACCGTCGAGATCACCGACGGAGACATCTTCATCGACCCGACCATCACGAAAGCCATCTGATCCATGTCAACACTCGCCATCCGCGACCTGCACGTCACCGTCGAGACCGACCAGGGGACCAAGGAGATCCTCCGCGGCGTCGATCTCAGCATCAACACCGGTGAGATCCACGCCATCATGGGCCCCAACGGATCCGGCAAGTCGACCCTTGCCTACACCATCGCCGGCCACCCGAAGTACACCGTCACCCGGGGCAGCATCGAGCTCGACGGCGTCGACGTACTCTCGATGACGGCCGACGAGCGCGCCAGGGCGGGCCTCTTCCTCGCGATGCAGTACCCCGTGGAGATCCCCGGTGTGACGAACACCAACTTCCTGCGCACTGCGAAGACGGCGATCGACGGTGAAGCACCGAGCATCCGCACGTGGACCAAGGACGTCAAGACGGCCATGTCCAACCTCAAGATGGATGCCTCGTTCGCCTCCCGCAACGTCAACGAGGGATTCTCCGGCGGTGAGAAGAAGCGCAACGAGATCCTGCAGCTCGAGCTTCTGAAGCCGAAGTTCGCCGTGCTCGACGAGACCGACTCCGGCCTCGACATCGACGCGCTGAAGATCGTCTCCGAGGGCGTGAACCGGGCACACGACAACACCAACCTCGGTGTGCTGCTGATCACGCACTACACGCGCATCCTGCGCTACATCAAGCCGGACTTCGTGCACGTTTTCGTCGCAGGACGCGTCGCCGAAGAGGGTGGCCCGGAGCTCGCAGAGCAGCTGGAGGAGGAGGGCTACGTGCGCTTCGTCTCCGACGGCGAGGAAGACACCGATGCCGTCCTGACCGACGATCAGGCCGCGAGCGTAGGCTGAGCATCATGCCCTCCACCCTCGCTCCCGACCTCTACGACCAGGTCGAAGAGGCGCTGAAGGACGTGATGGACCCGGAGCTCGGCGTGAACGTCGTCGACCTCGGTCTCATCTATGACCTCTCCTGGGATGACGAGAACGACGCGCTCGTCATCTCCATGACGCTGACCAGCGCAGGATGCCCGCTCACCGATGTGCTCGAGGAGCAGACCGCCGAGTCCCTGGACGGCGTCGTCGAACGCTTCCGCATCAACTGGGTGTGGATGCCGCCGTGGGGCCCTGAGCGCATCACCGAAGACGGCCGCGACATGATGCGGGCGTTGGGCTTCGCGATCTGAGTTGTCCTGCACGCCGCGCAAGCGGCGGCGTCCCGCGGCCGGCAGATCGCGTGGTCGCGTTCGGCGCCGTCAGGGCCGCCGCCTTGTAGAGCGTGTCGCGTTCGCGAGTTTTCGGCTTGTCTGTGTGCGAAGCCGGTCGCAGCCGATGGAGAACCGGATTCGACAGAAACTCCTGCTCGGCACCCTCCGCTAATCTTGTATGGCGCTTTCGCGCATCATCCTTCGCCTCGAACAGAACTGGACCACGCCTGTGCTCGCCGTGCACGACCTCGAGATCCGCGTCGGCGCGCGCACCCTGATGTCGGGTGTGACATTCCGGGTGGCTGCGGGCGACAAGATCGGCCTGGTCGGGCGCAACGGTGCGGGCAAGACGACGCTGACCAAGGTGCTCGCCGGCGATCTGCTGCCCACCGACGGCCGCGTCGACCGGTCAGATGACATCGGCTACCTCCCTCAGGATCCGCGCACCGGGGACCCCGACATGCTCGCCCGCACACGCATCCTCGACGCCCGGGGCCTCGGCACGCTCGCGCTCGGAATGCACGAGGCGTCGATGAGCATGGCATCCGACGATCGGGCCGCCGCCGACAAGGCGATGCGACGCTACGCGAGCCTCACCGAGCGGTTCGAGGCGCAGGGCGGCTATGCGGCCGAGGCGGAGGCGGCGTCGATCGCGCACAACCTGTCGCTGCCGGACCGCATCCTCGACCAGCCGCTGCGCACCCTGTCAGGCGGCCAGCGCCGCCGCATCGAGCTGGCACGCATCCTGTTCTCCGACGCCGACACCATGATTCTCGACGAGCCCACCAACCACCTCGACGCCGACTCCGTGGTCTGGCTGCGCGAGTTCCTGAAGAGCTACAAGGGCGGCCTGATCGTGATCAGCCACGACGTCGAGCTCGTCGGGGAGACGGTGAACAAGGTGTTCTACCTGGATGCCAACCGCCAGGTTATCGACATCTACAACATGGGGTGGAGGGCGTACCTCGCGCAGCGGGCTGCGGATGAGGAGCGTCGCAAGAAGGAGCGGGCGAACGCGGAGAAGAAGGCCTCGGCGTTGCAGGCCCAGGCGGCGAAGTTCGGCGCCAAGGCCACCAAGGCCGCCGCAGCGCACCAGATGGTGGCGCGCGCGGAACGCCTGCTGAACGGCCTCGATGAGGTGCGTCAGGCGGACCGCGTCGCCAAGCTGCGCTTCCCGACACCCGCAGCCTGCGGACGAACCCCGCTGATGGCATCCGATCTCTCGAAGAGCTACGGCTCGCTGGAGATCTTCACCGCGGTGGACCTCGCTATCGACCGCGGGTCGAAGGTCGTCGTGATCGGGCTGAACGGCGCCGGCAAGACGACGCTGCTGCGCATCCTGGGCGGCATCGATGTGCCCGACACGGGCTCGATCGAGCCGGGACACGGGCTGCGCATCGGCTATTACGCGCAGGAGCACGAGACCATCGACGTCGGTCGCACGGTGCTGCAGAACATGGTCTCCAGCTCGCCGAATCTCACCGAGACCGAGGCGCGCAAGGTTCTCGGGTCGTTCCTCTTCACCGGCGACGACGTGCACAAGCCGGCCGGCGTGCTCTCCGGAGGCGAGAAGACACGATTGGCGCTCGCGATGATCGTCGTGTCGGGGGCGAACGTGCTGCTGCTCGACGAGCCGACCAACAACCTCGACCCGGCGAGCCGCGAGCAGATCCTGGATGCCCTCGCGCACTACGAGGGCGCTGTGGTGCTGGTCTCGCACGATCCCGGAGCCGTGGAGGCGCTCAACCCGGAGCGGGTGCTCATCCTCCCCGACGGCGTCGAAGACCATTGGAACGCCGACTACGCGGACCTCATCGCGCTGGCGTGAGCTAGGGCGTTCCGGCGTCCAGCGGCTCCACCGCCAGCGGGAAGTCGCGGGAGGCGAGGAATCCGCGCAGGAACTCGACGTGCTCGTCGCACGCCAGCCAGGTCTTGCGGCGATCTTCGGTGTGGATGCGTGGATTGCGCCAGTCGATCCGCCACGCTGCTTGCTCGCGGCAACCGGCACGCGAGCAGGTGGGAACCTCCGGGCCGCCGCCGAGCGCGTCGAGCAGGCTCATGCCGACTCACGCCGGCCGGGCGGCTCATCGGAGTCCGACGCGCCCGGCTCAGCAGACTCGCTCGCGGTCGGCCGCGAGGCACCTGGCTGCGACGATGGGGACTGCGGATGCTCACTCTGTCGCGGGACGTCAGCGGGCGCCTGTCCCGCATCGTCAGCGGCGGTCCCGGCCGGGTCGGCGCTCGCCTCCCAGGTGGCGGCGCCTGGAACGCCGTCCATGCGCACGATGCTGCCGGGGCGTTCCGGTTCCGATGGCCGGGTTCGCGCGACATTGGCCACCACGACCGCGAAGTACGGCAGGAAGACGGCACCGGCGGCCGGGATGAGGATCCACCAGCCACGCACCCAGAGCAAGGAGACCAGACAGAGCACGCGGATCGACATCATCACCGTGTACTCGAGCATGCGGTGACCCCGATCGGCCGCCGGTGCCGGCGGCAACGACGTGATCGACTGATGTTTCATCGCATGGCTCCTGGGGGACCGGACCGCCGGCGCGCTCCGCCCCTCCAGCCTACGTGCCTTGCCCCACCCCGAACGGCTGGATACCAGCGCATGAAGAACGGATGCCTGCCGCCGTCCTCATAGACTGGTCCGGCGTTCTCATCCACCCCCGACACCACGAGGAATGCCCCATGACGACACCCCGCACCGTGCTGGTCACCGGAGGGAATCGTGGCATCGGCCGCGCCATCGCGGAGGAATTCATCGCGCTGGGACACCGCGTCGCGGTGACAGCGCGCAGCGGCGAGGGCCCCGCCGGATCGCTCACGGTGCGGGCGGATGTCACCGACAGCGAGCAGGTCGACGCCGCGTTCACCGCCGTCGAGGCCGAACTGGGTCCCGTCGAGGTGGTCGTGGCGAACGCGGGCATCACCCGCGACACGCTGCTGATGCGCATGACCGACGAGGACTTCGACACCGTCGTCGACACGAATCTCGGTGGTGCGTTCCGCGTCGTCAAGCGCGCGTCGAAGGGGATGCTGAAGGCGCGCTTCGGCCGCATCGTGCTCATCTCCAGTGTCGTCGGCCTGTACGGCTCGCCCGGTCAGGTGAACTACGCCGCCTCGAAGGCCGGTCTCGTCGGCATCGCCCGTTCACTCACCCGCGAGCTCGGCGGACGGGGCATCACGACGAACGTCGTCGCACCGGGATTCATCGAGACCGACATGACCGCCGCGCTGCCGGAGGAGCAGCAGGATGCCTACAAGAGGGCCATCCCGGTCGGACGCTTCGGGCACCCGTCCGAGGTCGCGAAGGCCGTGGCATGGTTGGCATCCGATGACGCGGGCTTCATCACCGGCGCCGTCATCCCCATCGACGGCGGCATGGGGATGGGCCACTAGCGGCAGGCATCCCTGCGCCCGCGGCACAGGGCCCGCGCACTGCGCAGAGCATCCGGTTGCCCAGGGCATCCCACAGCCCAAGGGCATCCCACAGCAACACCGACTAGCGTCGATGCGGGAACGAGAGGATCCAGCACGTCTACCGACAGGCATCCCGGTGACGCCGTCGCACGCACGGCGAGCGAGCTGACCCGCCGCACCGTCGCGCCCGGCGCGGTCGCCAAGCCCGCCGCCGTCTACGACACGGTGACCGAGGGCCTCACCGGGTGGCAGTTCCTGCGCACCGGGCGGTGGATCGCCTACTTCGCCGCTGCCGTGGTCTTCGCGCTGATCTGCGGCGGACTTGCGCTGTGGCAGTGCGACCGCGGCCGGCAGGCGTCCGCCGACAACCACCTCTACTCGGGCAACTTCGCAGCGCAGACGGTCCCGCTCACGAGCGCCCTCCCCACGCTGTCGTCGTATTCGCCCGAGCAGGTGTGGCGCGCGGTGAGCATGCGCGGCCACTGGGATGCCGACCACCAGTACTACCTGCGCAACAGCGTGCGCAGCGGGGAGACCGGGTTCGACGTGATCACCGCGTTCCGGCTCGAGTCGGGCGCGACGTTCCTCGTCGACCGCGGGTGGGTCGCGGCATCCGGGAACGGCGCGGAGCCAGCGTCCAGGCCGCAGCCTCCGACGGGAGCCGTGGACCTCGTCGCTCGCCTGCAGGCGAGCCAGGCGAAACGCGGTGAAGGGGGAGTGAACGCTCACCAGATCGAGTCAGTCGACCTGTCGGAGCTCGCCCCCGTGGTCGGCGGCCGGGTGTATTCCGCCGCCTGGGGCGTGATCGTCTCGCCGCGGTCCTCGGCGGAAGGGCTCGCGCGCATTCAGGCCACTCCGCCTGCCGAGGGCGTCGGGTATCACTACTCGTACATGATCCAGTGGCTCCTCTTCGTGCTGATCGGATTCTTCGTACTGTGGCGAGGCGCGGTGCGGGAGTACCGCAGGCTCAACGCCGACGACCCCGAGGAGCAGCGGCGCGAAGCGGAACGGGTGCGAAAGCGGGCCCGCAAGGCCTTCACCGACGAGGAAGTCGAAGACGAGTCACTCGACGGCTACGTGCCGCTGAGCAGATGGATGGGCCGATCGGGTATCGCCGTCGAGCCGGGCGCCGCACCGAAGCCGGCCCTCACGGGAACACCGATCCCGTTCGACACGACCGAGGAAGACGATGAGCGGAAGCCCGTCGAGGAGCATCCGTCGCAGCACGGGCGCGTGCTGGTGCTTGGCACGTCCGACTCACCGAACCACGACGGCGCCGCCGACGAGGCGGATGAGTCGTCAGCCGAAGACCAGGGCGATCGGCCGACGAATTCCTAGACCGCGGACTCCTACGCTCGGCCAAGATCCGCGCTGACCCCTGCCGTCGAAGACCAGCCCCGACCCCAACCCTCGCGAAGATTCCTACCCACGAAGGCCCAGTAGCGGGAGCACCTGGGAAAGGTCGCGGCTATCGACGGCCAAATTCGCCGCGGACCGCACGGCGGGCTTCGCGCAGAAGGCCACCGAAAGGGCGGCGGCCCCCATCATGCGCAAGTCGTTCGCGCCGTCCCCGATCGCGACCGTCCTGGTTGCCGGCACGCGTGCATCCTGCGCCCACTCGGTGAGCGCCGCCTCCTTCGCCGCTGCGTCCACGACGGGTCCGTCCACGGCGCCGGTGAGAACGCCGTCGACCACCTCGAGCCGATTCGCCCGCCATCTGTCGATGCCGAGGCGCTCGGCCAGGCCGTCGACGAGCTCGTGGAAACCACCGGAGACGACGCCGACCAGGCCGCCCGCCGAGTGCACGGCATCCACGAGCTCGGGTACACCGTCGGTGATCCGGATGCGACGCGCGACATCCGTGAAGACGTCCTCACTGAGCCCCCGCAATGTCGCGACACGCTCCCGGAGGCTCTGTTCGAAGTCGAGCTCACCCCGCATGGCGCGCTCGGTGATGCCGGCGACCAGCTCACCGGCGCCGGCATGCTCGGCGAGCAGTTCGATGACCTCGTCGTGAATGAGGGTGGAGTCCACATCGAGCACCACGAGAAAACGGGCGGACGCGGACTCTGCTGCGCTCATGGAACGACGTGCACTCCCTTGCCGACGACCGTGAGGCCGGATGGCGTGATCGTGAAACCACGGGCGCGGTCGCGCTCCGGGTCGACGCCGATCTTCGCCCCCTCGCTGACGATGACGTCCTTGTCGAGAATAGCCCGGCCGACGAACGCATTCGGCTCGATCACTGCACGGTCGAAGATGACCGAGTCCACGACGTGAGCACCCGACTCCACCTTCGCCCATGGACCCAGCACGCTTCGCTCCAGATGTGCGCCGCTGATCACCGAACCGAGCGAGACGATCGAGTCGATCGTCGTTCCGATCGCACCGTGCACGTCGCGCACGAGCTTCGCCGGAGGCGAGTTGAGTTGCTGGCTGAAAATGGGCCAGTCGTCGTTGTACAAGTTGAAGATGGGCAAGGCGGAGACGAGGTCCTGGTGCGCCTCGAAGAACGAGTCGATCGTTCCCACGTCGCGCCAGTAGTAGCGGTCGCGTTCCGTCGACCCCGGAACGTCGTTGCGCTTGAAGTCGTACACCCCGGCCTCGCCGCGCGAGACGAAGTCGGGGATGATGTCGCCGCCCATGTCGTGGTTGGAGTCCGGCCGCTCGCCGTCGCGCTGCACCCCGTCTATCAGCGCCTGTGCGTCGAAGACGTAGTTGCCCATGGATGCCAGCACCTCATCGGGAGCGTCGGGCAGACCGACCGGGTCGCTCGGCTTCTCCCGGAACGCGGCGATGCGGTCGGGCTGTGCCGAGTCGACCTCGATCACTCCGAACTGGTTCGCCAGCGAGATGGGCTGCCGGATCGCCGCAACCGTGGCGGCCGCACCTGACTCGATGTGCGCGTCGAGCATCTGCGCGAAGTCCATGCGATAGACGTGGTCGGCCCCGACCACGAATACGATGTCGGGCTTCTCGTCTCGAATGAGATTGAGGCTCTGCAGGATCGCGTCGGCCGAGCCGGAGAACCACCGCTTCCCCAGCCGCTGCTGGGCGGGCACCGAGGCGATGTAAGACCCGAGCAGCCCCGACATGCGCCACGTCTGCGACACGTGGCGGTCCAGGCTGTGCGACTTGTACTGCGTGAGCACGACGATCTGTCTCAGCCCGGAATTGATGAGGTTCGACAGCGCGAAATCGATCAATCGATACTGACCGCCGAACGGAACGGCCGGCTTGGCCCGGTCTGCGGTCAGCGGCATCAGGCGCTTGCCTTCGCCCCCCGCCAGCACAATGCC
The DNA here is from genome assembly GCF_054780115.1 of Humibacter ginsengiterrae. Classification (NCBI taxonomy): domain Bacteria; kingdom Bacillati; phylum Actinomycetota; class Actinomycetes; order Micrococcales; family Microbacteriaceae; genus Humibacter; species Humibacter ginsengiterrae. The sequence continues at coordinate 226,004 of NZ_BAAGWY010000005.1, read as the reverse complement.
GAAGATCTTCTTGCCCGTCATGACACAACACTAGACCGACGTCGGTGAACGACCGTAAGGGGTTGGTTTCCGGGCGCGTTGCCGGTCGAGTTGATGCGGCGCAGCACGACTCGCGCTACCGTCGACGACATGCGCGTGGACCTCTTGACCAGGGAATATCCGCCTGACATCTACGGCGGGGCCGGGGTGCACGTGACCGAACTGGTGCGCGCGCTGCGCAGATCGATCGAGGTGCAGGTGCGCTGCTTCGGCGGCCCGCGCGACGAGGCGGACACGACCGGCTACCGTGTCCCCGCGGAGCTTGCCGGAGCCAACGCGGCGCTCGGCACCCTGGGCGTGGACCTGCAGTTCGCGCAGGATGCCGCCGGCGCCAACCTCGTGCACTCGCACACCTGGTACGCGAACCACGGCGGCCGGCTGGCAAGCATGCTGCACGGCATCCCGCACGTCGTCACCGCGCACAGCCTCGAGCCGCTGCGTCCGTGGAAGGCCGAGCAGCTGGGCGGCGGGTACCGCATCTCCAGCTGGGTCGAGCGCGAGGCGTACGAGACGGCGGATGCCGTGATCGCGGTGAGCGAGGGCATGCGGCGTGACATCCTGCGCGTGTATCCCGACGTCGACCCTGCGCACACTCACGTCATCTACAACGGCATCGACCTTGAGCGGTGGCGCATCGTCGACGAGCCGGACCTCGTGCGTTCGCTCGGGGTTGATCCCGACCAGCCGACCGTGATCTTCGTCGGCCGCATAACCCGCCAGAAGGGCCTTCCATACTTCCTGCGGGCCGCGGCCGCGCTTCCGCCCGAGGTGCAGCTCGTGTTGTGTGCGGGGGCACCGGACACGGCCGAGATCATGGCCGAGGTCGAAGGGCTGGTTCGCGAGCTGCAGGGTTCGCGCGACGGCGTGGTCTGGATCGACCGGATGCTCCCGCAGAACGAGCTCGCCGCCCTGCTCAGTGCCGCCACGGTCTTCGTCTGCCCCTCGATCTACGAACCGCTCGGCATCGTGAACCTCGAGGCCATGGCGTGCGGACTCCCGGTCGTGGCGACAGCGACCGGTGGCATCCCCGAAGTGGTGGAGAACGGCGTCACCGGACGACTGGTGCCGATCGCCCAGGCCACCGACGGCACAGGCACGCCGTTGGACCCTGACCGCTTCGTCGCCGATCTCGCGGAAGCTCTCACCGAGACCGTGTCGGACCGAGACCGCGCCCGTGACCAGGGGCTCGCGGGCCGGCTGCGTGCGCAGACGCAGTTCGGCTGGCCCGCGATCGCCGAGCAGACGCTCGACCTGTACCGCCGTCTGACCGCGCAGTGACACGAGCCCGGCGCGGGCACGCTCTGTCGCGGCGTGGCCACTCAGAGACTCAATCGGGCCCGCCGTGCGAGCAAGCTCGCCCGTCGGACCCTCAATCGCCTCTATCGCGGCGTGGCCACTCAGAGACTCAATCGGGCCCGCCGTGCGAGCAAGCTCGCCCGTCGGACCCTCAATCGCCTCTATCGCGGCGTGGCCACTCAGAGACTCAATCGGGCCCGCCGTGCGAGCAAGCTCGCCCGTCGGACCCTCAATCGCCTCTAGGCTAGAGGCCATGTCGAACACCGTCCTCTCGTTTAATTCCGTGTCTGTGGTGCGCGACGGGAACGCGATCCTGGACCAGGTGGACTGGACGGTCACCGCCGATCAGAGATGGGTCATCCTGGGCCCTAACGGCGCAGGCAAGACGACACTCGTGCAGCTGGCGGCCGCGGCGTCGCATCCCACGTCCGGCACCGTGACCGTGCTCGACGAGGAGCTCGGAAAAGCCGACCTGGCGGAGCTGAAGCCTCGCATCGGCTACGCGTCGAGCGCCCTGGCGAAGCGCATCCCGAAGCGAGAGACGGTGCTCGACGTCGTGCTGACCGCCGCCTACTCCGTCACCGGGCGCTGGAACGAGGAGTACGAGGACATCGACACGCGCCGTGCCAGGCGGGTGCTAGCCGAGTGGAAGCTCGATTCGCTGACCGACAGGGCGTTCGGCACACTGAGCGACGGCGAGCAGAAGCGCGTGCAGATCGCCCGTTCGGTGATGACCGATCCCGAGCTGCTGATCCTCGACGAGCCGGCGGCCAGTCTCGACCTCGGCTCCCGCGAGGAGCTCGTGACCCTGCTGGGCGGATACGCCAGCGACTCGCGGTCGCCCGCGATGATCATGGTGACGCATCACGCGGAGGAGATCCCGACCGGATTCACCCACGTGCTGCTGCTCAACGCCGGCAAGGTCGTGGCGGCCGGGCCGCTGGAGGAGACGCTGACAGCGGAGAAGCTCAGCGAAACATTCGGCCTGCCGATCGAGGTCTCATCGGACCGCGGTCGCTACACGGCTCGTGCAGGCACCGAGAGCGCCGACGAATCCAGGGCGAACGACTGAGCACGTCCCGGTGTGCGTCCGGACCCAGTCCGGGGAAGCGTCGCGTCTCTGCTAAACTTGCTCGTCGGCCGTGGATGCTCATCCCGGCCCATCCAGCTTTCGCGTCCCATTCGCGGTGCGCGTCGAGTTCCGATCCGCAAGCATTCGAGGAAGTCCCATGAAGTCTGACATTCACCCCGATTACGCGCCGGTGGTCTTCCGTGACCTCGCTTCCGGTGCCACGTTCCTGACCCGTTCGACGGTCACGAGCGAGAAGACGATCGAGTGGGAGGACGGCAACACCTACCCCGTGATCGACGTCGAGATCTCCAGCGCGTCGCACCCGTTCTACACGGGCAAGCAGCGCATCCTCGACAGCGCAGGCCGCGTCGAGAAGTTCAACCAGCGCTTCAAGAATTTCGGCAAGTAGAACCGACGCGAAGAGGGCGGCCGATCGATCGGCCGCCCTCTTCTTGCGTCTCCGCGACGGTCAGCGGCAGGGCCAGGCGCCCGTCGTCGTGAAGAGCGGGTCCTTCACCCGGCGGATGTAGGCCTGGAAGTCCTCCGCCTGCTCCTGGCACCACCGCACCTGGCGTCTGTGCAGCTCGGCGACGTCGATTCCGAGCTCGGCCGGATACGTTCGGGCGATCGCCTGCGCGACGCGGCCGGCTGCGACCGCATCCGCTCCCGCGTCGTGCGCATCCAGCAGGGCCACGCCGTAGTGACCGGCGGTCAGGGTGAGCGTGCGCTTGCCGCGCCGGTACTTGTCGACGGCCTTGTCGATCACGAACGGATCGATGATGGGAGAGGGGTCCACTAGCGGCTCGACGCCGTGCCGCAGCGCCTCACGACGCAGCAGAGAGAAGTCGTAGGGCGCGTTGTATGCGACGATCGGGATGCCCCGGCTCAGCAAGGTGCGCAGCGCCGCCACGATCTCGAGCACGGCACCGGCGGCCTCACGTCCCTCGGCACGCGCTCGCTCGCTGGTGATGCCGTGCACCGCCGTGGCGGCTTCCGGAATGGGGACGCCGGGGTTCACCAGCCAGTCGAGTCTCTCGACGACGTCGCCTGCGGCATCCAGCACACCCACGTGCGCCGAGACGATGCGCGAGGCGTCGACGTCGACGCCGGTGGTCTCCAGATCGAATACGCCCAATTCGTCGTGCCATTGCTTCATGGCTGCAACGTTATGGATCACCACTGTCACTTCACGGTCGCCACGCAGGGCCACGCACCGCCGACCTGACAGATCGCGCTCTCCCGCCGCGAACAGGACAGATCGGCCTGTTCCGGATGGAACGTCATGCTGCCAGCGGCCGAGCGCCGGCTATGGCCGTCTGACCCACTTGAAGGGGGAGGGGAGGTCTATCGCGGCGACTCGATGTGCAGCCAGTAGAAGCTCTGGGTGCCGAGCGTCAGGGTGAACCTGCCGTCGTCGGCGATCGTGGGGAACTGGCCGCCGCCGAAGAGGTCGTAGAGCGCGCTGCCGGCGTAGTCCGGGGCATCCAGAGTCACAGATACCGGGTTGTGCGAGAACGAGAAGACGCACAGCACGTTCTCGGGCTGGTCGCCGAACACGGTTCCGCTTCCGCCATACGATCGCACGAACGCCAGAACCGAGGAGTGATCGGACGGCAGCACCGTGATGGAGCCGAGCCCGAACACCGGATGCCCCTTGCGTACGTAGATCACATTGCGCACCCAGTGCAGAAGGGAGCGCGACTGAGCCAGCTGAGCCTCCACGTTCACCTGGTTGAAGTGGTACACGAGCGACTGCACCACCGGCAGGTAGAGCTTGCCGGGGTCCGCCGTGGAGAAGCCGGCATTGCGGTCCGGGGTCCATTGCATGGGCGTGCGCGAGGAATCGCGATCGGGCAGCCAGATGTTGTCGCCCATCCCGATCTCGTCGCCGTAGTACAGGAACGGGGTGCCGGGAAGCGAGAACAGCAGCGCGTGAGCCAGCTCGAGCTCGGCACGGGAGTTGTCGAGCAGGGGAGCGAGGCGGCGCCGGATGCCGATGTTGGCGCGCATACGCGGGTCGTAGGCGTACCAGCCGTACATCGCCTGCCGGTACTCCTCGCTGACCATCTCGAGTGTGAGCTCGTCGTGGTTGCGCAGAAAGACGCCCCAGCCGGCGCCCTCCGGGATGTCGGTGGTCTCCGACAGCACCCGCACGAGTTCGTCGGCGTGCTGTGAGCGCAGCGAGTAGAAAATGCGCGGCATGACCGGGAAGTCGAAGGCCATGTGGCACTCCGGCTCCTCCTCGCTGCCGAAGAACGCGGCGACCTCGCGCGGCCATTGGTTCGCCTCGGCGATCATGACGCGCCCGGGGTAGTCGCGGTCGACCATGGCGCGCAGTGTCTTGATGAAGTCGTGCGTGGGAGGTTCGCCCTCGCCGTTGCCCTCGTCCGACTCGTAGAGGTACGGAACCGCGTCCAGCCGCAGCCCGTCGACGCCCATGTCGAGCCAGAACCGCACGATGTCGAAGATGGCATCGTGCACGGCCGGATTGTTGTAGTTCAGATCGGGCTGGTGCGAGAAGAACCTGTGGAAGAAGAACTGCCGGCGTTCGGAGTCGAACGCCCAGTTCGACTCCTCGGTGTCGACGAAGATGATGCGGATGTCCGGCCACTTCTCGTCGGTGTCGCTCCAGACGTAGAAGTCTCCGTACGGCCCCTCCGGGTCGCTGCGCGAAGCCTGGAACCACTCGTGCTGGTCGCTCGTGTGGTTGAGCGGCAGATCGATGACGATGCGCATATTGCGTTCGTGTGCCTTGGTGACGAGTTCCTGGAACTCGTCGAGCGTGCCGAACTCGGGCATGATCGAGCGGAAGTCGGACACGTCGTATCCGCCGTCGCGCAGCGGCGAGACGAAGAACGGAGGCAGCCACAGAGCGTCCACGCCCAGCCACTGCAGGTAGTCCAGCTTGGAGATGAGGCCCTGGATGTCTCCGGTGCCGTCACCGTTGCTGTCGACGAACGAGCGCACCATCACCTCGTAGAACACGGCGCGTCGATACCATTGCGGGTCGAGCGTCAGTCCAGGCAGCTGGATCGGTGCGGTGAAGGTCACGTACGGGTCCTCCTGCGAAGGCGATTCTGACGGTTCGAGTGGCGCATCGTCCGCGACTGACGCTTTGCACGAAAGTCTATGCCGGGCCCGTGTTGCGACGTGCTGCGCACACTCAGGAGCGGCATCCTCGCCCGCCTACACTGGTGCCTGATGTCGAACCGTTCTGTGCCGGCGGCGGCCGCCGCAGATCCTGGCGAGCACCCGCGCCCACGCAGGCTCTCCGTGCAGGTCAATGGATCGCGCACCTGGTTCTGGGAGTACGGCGATCGGGATGCCGGCACCACTGTCGTGCTCGTGCACGGCTTCCGAGGCGATCACCATGGTCTCGAGCCGATCGCCGCACGCCTGAAGGAGTTCCGGGTCATCGTGCCGGATCTGCCGGGCTTCGGAGAATCGGAACCGCTGAGACACGAGCACAACATCGACGGCTACGCGGATTGGTTGCGCGGATTCCTCCGTGCGGTCGATCCCGCCGGCGGGTTCGTGCTGCTCGGCCACTCGTTCGGTTCCATCGTCGTGTCCGCGATGCTCGCACAGCATCCGCAGGAGACGGCGCGGCCCGAGCGCGTCGTGCTCGTGAACCCGATCGGCGCGCCCGCGCTGAAGGGTCCCCGCGCCGTCGGCACCCGTCTCGCGATCCTCTACTACTGGCTCGGCGCCGCCCTGCCCGAGCGCCTCGGATTCGGTCTGCTGCGCAACGGGCTGATCGTTCGCGTCATGAGCGAGGCGATGGCGAAGACCAAGGACAGGCCGCTCCGACGCTGGATCCACGACCAGCACGCACGATACTTCAGCGCGTTCGCCAACCGGGAGGTCGTGCTCGAGGCGTTCCGGGCATCCGTGAGCCATGACGTGTCGGAGTACGCGAAGTCGATCGACGAGCCCGTGCTTCTCATCGCAGCCGACCGCGACGACATCACCCCGCTGCAGGCGCAGCACCGGCTGCAGACCCTCTTTCCGGATGCCCGCATGCATGTCGTGCACGGCGTCGGCCACCTCGTGCACTACGAGGCGGCCGACGAGGCGGCCGAGAGCATCCGCGAGTTCCTGGCATGAAGGTCGTCTTCGACTGCCGCTACACGCGCATCGGGCGGCACGACGGGATCAGCCGCTACACGGCATCCCTCGTCGAGGAGCTCGGCAGGCTGCACGAGGTCACGATGCTGATCAGCGACACAGCGCAACTCGACATGCTGCCGGCGCTGCCGTGGTCGCTCGCATCGTCGCCCACGAGCGTGCGCGAACCGCTCGTGGCTCTGCAGGTCAACAAGCTGAAGCCCGACATCGTCTTCACGCCCATGCAGACCATGGGATCGCTCGGGCGCCGGTACCGTCTGATCAAGACGGTGCACGACCTCATCTACTACCGGCACCGCACCCCGCCGCGCGACCTTCCCGCATTCGTGCGCGGGCTGTGGCGGCTCTACCACCTGTCGTGGTGGCCCCAGCGGATGCTGCTGAACCGAGCGGACGCGGTCGTGGCGGTCTCGCACACCACGGCCGGACTCATCGCCCGGCATCGCCTGACGCGCAGACCGGTGCACGTCGTGCCGAACGCCCCGGTCGTGCCCTCTGATCTGAACGAGGATGCCCGTATCTCCCCGGCCACGAAGTCGCTCGTGTACATGGGATCGTTCATGCCGTACAAGAACGTGGAGACGCTCGTTCGGGCGACGGCGTTGCTGCCCGGCTACGCGCTGCACCTCATGAGCCGCATCACGGACGCGCAGCGCGAACGCCTGGTCGCCGCAGCACCGGACGCCCGTCTGATGTTCCACAACGGCGTCAGCGATGAGGAGTACTTCGCCACCCTGCTGCAGGCGACGGCGCTCGTCACCGCGTCCCACGATGAGGGCTTCGGCATCCCCGTGGTGGAGGCGATGCGGGTCGGAACACCGACCATCGTGAGCGACATCCCGATCTTCCGCGAGATCGGAGCGGATGCCGCCCTGTACGTGCCGGCGGACGACGCCGCCGGCTTCGCCGCAGCCGTGCGCCGCCTCGAGCGGCCGGGGGAGTGGGCGGAACGATCCCGGCTCGGTGTCGCCGCGGCTTCCCGCTACACCTGGGCCGCCTCGGCCGCCACGCTCTTGGGCGTGCTGACCGAGACTGCAGCCCGTTCCGACGCCTGAGCGCCGCTACTCGACGACGAGCCCGCCCGGGTCGTGCGACGGCACGTTGATGTCGCCGATGCGCAGTCGCCCGCCGGAGTGCGTGAAGTGGCTGAGCGAGAGGTTCACGATCGGCTCGCCGAGTCGCGGATGCGCGTCCCCGCTCAACCGGCGCACGAGCGAGCTGATCACGGCGCCGTGCGTCACCACCAGAACGGCCTCTCCCGGATGGCGGTCGGCGATCTCCTCCAGCACGGGCAGTGCGCGGTCGACGACCGATTCCCTGGACTCCTGATCGGGGATACCGTCGGGAAAGCGCTCAGCGATCTCTCCATCGGTAAGCCCCTCCGCCGGTCCGAAGGACCGCTCCCGGAGTTCGGCACGCACGATGGGCTCGCCCCTGCCGAGAGTCTCGGCGATGATGCGCGCGGTCTCCAGAGCCCGCACCTGCGGGCTCGAGTACAGCGCGACGTAGTCCGTGCCGATCAGCGAGAGGCCGGCTGCGCGGGCCTGCGCCATTCCAACGGCGTTGAGCGGGACATCCGTCGACCCCTGGATGCGCCGCTGACGGTTCCAGTCCGTCTCGCCGTGCCTCACCAGCGTGAGTCGGGTCTCGGCGTTCCCATGCGATGCGTTCCCGTGCGGTGCGTTCGCGTGCGCCGAGCTCATCGGATCAGCGCGTCGGCCAGGGCGACCAGGGTCTCGGACGTGCCCGCATCCAGTTTCAGCGTCGCTCGCGCGTCGCCCTTCGTCTCACCGCGATTCACCACCACGATCGGCAGCCTACGACGACGCGCCTGCTCGACGAGCCGGATGCCCGAGTTCACCGCGAGCGACGAACCGGCGACGAGCAGGGCATCCGCGCCGTCCACGAGCTCACGTGCCGCCTCGAAACGCAACGGCGGCACGAACTCGCCGAAGAACACGACGTCAGGCTTCAGTTCTCCGCCGCAGACGCTGCACTCGGGAACGACGAACGAGTCGACGTCGTTCACCTCGGCGTCTCCGTCCGGGGCGATGGTGACCGCGTCCGGCCGCGTGAGCCAGGGGTTGAGCGCGTCGATCTGCGCAGCGATGTCGTCTCTGGCGAACATCTGGCCACAGCGAAGGCAGAGAACGCGGTCCATGGTGCCGTGCAGCGGCACGACTCTGCGGGAGCCGGCCCGCGTATGCAGCCCGTCCACGTTCTGAGTGATCACGCCGGACACCACCCCCGCCGCTTCAAGGTCGGCCAGTGCGAAGTGACCAGCGTTCGGCTCCGCGGCGCTGAAGCGCGTATAGCCGAGGTGGCTGCCGGCCCAGTAGCGCTTGCGCGAACGCGCATCGGCGAGGAATTGCGAGAACGACATCGGGGTGCGCCGCGGTGCACCCTCGCCCCGGTAGTCCGGTATTCCGGAGTCGGTGGAGATGCCGGCGCCTGTCAGCACGGCGACAGTGCGGTCTGCGAGGATGTCGATGGCGGAGTCGATCGTCGCATCCGTCGTCACCGCTGTGCTCACTGGAAGCCCCCTCGTTCTTCGCCAGTGTAAACAGCGCAGTTTTCGGATATGTTTCCCCGCCCTGGACGTCATGCGCATCATTCCCATCGACACGGTCGACGCCCCCGAGCTGGCCGACTACACGCGGCTCACGGATGTCGCGCTGCGGCGAGCGCTCGAACCCGCCGGAGGTCTTTACCTGGCCGAGTCGACGAAGGTGATCGCGCGGGCACTGGCGGCCGGGCACATCCCGCGGTCCGTTCTGCTGCACGAACGGTGGCTTCCCGACCTGGAGCCGCTGCTGCAGTCCTTTCCCGACGTTCCGGTGTACGTGGGCACCGAGGAAGCGCTGGAGACGCTGACCGGCTTCCACCTGCATCGCGGCGCGCTGGCGGCAATGCACCGCCCCGAACTCCCTGCCCTGGAGGAGGTGCTCGACGGCGCCCGCAGAGTCGTGGTGCTCGAAGACATCGTCGACCACACCAACGTGGGTGCAGCTTTCCGTGCCGTTGCCGGCCTCGGCGCCGACGCGGTTCTGGTGTCCCCGCGTTGTGCCGACCCGCTGTACCGCCGCAGCGTGCGGGTCAGCATGGGCACCGTGCTGCAGGTGCCGTGGACGCGGATCGGAGAGTGGTCGGATGCCGCACCTCGGCTTCATGAGGCGGGCTTCCATCTCGCGGCGCTCGCGCTCGCCGACGACGCGGTGAGCCTCGACGAGTTCGCGGCGAGTCCACCACGCAAGGTCGCCATGGTGATGGGCGCGGAAGGCGACGGTCTCAGCCGTCGCGCCCTCTCGGTCGCTGACACGATCGTCACCATCCCGATGGCGCACGGCGTCGACTCGCTGAACGTCGCTTCCGCCGCTGCGGTGGCACTGTACGCGCTCCGGGTACCCGAGAGACAACCGCTTGGCGCCGATGCATAGCGGCGTCGCCGTAGCATGACAGCCGTGCACGACAGATCCGATGGCCAGGCGGAGGCCACTCGCGAACGGTCCGACACGCGACGTCGGCCACGCGGCCGTCGTCGCCGGGTCCTCACGTTCACCACCCTCGGTGTGGTCGTCGCTGCGGCCGCGTACACGGTGCTGACGGCGATCGCGCCGTTGCCCGCTGCCGCAGAGGCGGCATCCGCGTCGACGACCATCCGTCCTGCGGCGGTGCAGCCGGCCTTCCCGTCGTGGGGAAGCGCAGCGGTCGGCATGGTCGGCCGGAATGACCTGCTCGTGAAGAACGGCAGCATGGCCAGCACCCCCATCGCGAGCATGACGAAGACGATCACGGCGCTCGTGCTGCTCGCCAAGCATCCGATCGCGGCGGGGACCGAAGGACCCGTCATCACGTTCACGGATGCCGACGTCGCCATCCTGCACCAGGTGTGGGCCGAGGACGGCTCCTGGGCGCCCGTGCAGGCAGGGGAGCAGCTGACCGAGAAACAGGCACTGACCGCGATGCTGCTGCCCAGTGCCAACAACTACGCCTACTCATTGGCGAACTGGGGCTTCGGCTCGGTGGATGCCTACCTCACGTTCACGAACGCGTGGCTGAACTCGCACGGCTTCACGGGTACGCACGTGACCGATCCGTCCGGTCTGGACCCCGGCACCGTCAGCACGCCGGTCGACCTCGTCGGCATCGGCAAGCTGGTCATCGCGAATCCCGTGCTCGCCTCCATCGTCGACACGACGACCGCGGATCTGCCCGGGGCGGGAACGGTCGACAACGGCAACAAGCTGCTCGGGCAGGACGGCGTGATCGGGATCAAGACCGGGTGGACGGACCAGGCCGGCCACTGCCTGCTGTTCGCGGCGTCGGTGACGCTGCACGGGCATCCGGTCACACTGGTCGGCGTCGTGACGGGCGCCCCCGACTACACGAACCTGTGGACGGATGTCCCGGCTCTGCTGAAGAGCGTCGAGGCAGGCTTCCACGAGGTGACGGTCGGCGCGAGCAGCACGGACTACGGCACCTACCGCAGCGTGTGGGGGCAGTCCGCGACGCTGAAGAGCGAGAAGTCCGACGGCATCTTCGTGTTCTCCGACACGCCCATCAAGGTCACCGTTCGATCCGCCCCCGTCACCCTGGCAAGCCCCGGGGATGATGTCGGCACCGTCACGTTCAGCGGCGGCGGGCAGAGGTTCAGCAGCACCCTGACCGTGTCGAAGGCCGTCGAGGATCCCGGTCTCGGGTGGCGGCTCACGCACCCGCAGCTGCTGCTGCCGTAGCTACATCGCGGCCTCTTCGTCGCCCGGCAGGGTGACCGGGGCGGGCTCGGGTCGCTTCGGCAGCACGTGATCGCCGCTGGAGATGCCCTTCACGCGGCGGATGATCCACGGCACGAAGTACTCCTTAGCCCACGAGAGGTCTTCCGCCCGAGCCTGCCGCCAGCTGCGCGGAGGAAGCGGTTCCGGTTCCATCGGCTGCAGGTCGTGACTGACGCCCAGTGTGTCGAGCACCATGCGCGCGACGGTGTGGTGCCCGAGCGGGTTCATGTGCAACCGGTCGGGGGACCACAGGCGCTGGTCCTGCACGTCTTTCAGCGCCCACTGGTCTGCCACGAGGCATCCGTGCCGCTCGGCGACCACCCTGACGTTCTCGTTGTAGATCGCGACCTTGCCTCTGATCGTCTTGAACACCGGTGAGAAGCCCACGTCGACTCCGGTGAACACGACGATCGTGGCACCGGTCGCGGAAAGCTTCGTGATGATCTCGTCGAACAGCTCGCCGATCTCGTCGGGGTCCGTGCCGGGCCGGATGACATCGTTTCCGCCCGCGGAGATCGTGATGAGATCCGGCGCCAGCGCCACCGCCGCGTCCACTTGGCTTGCAGCGATCTGACGGATGAGCTTGCCGCGCACGGCAAGGTTCGCGTAGGCGAAGTCGTCTGTGCCTCGGGCGAGCACCTCGGCGACACGATCCGCCCACCCCCGGTGGCCGCCGGGCGCGTTGGGGTCGGGGTCGCCGATTCCCTCCGTGAACGAGTCGCCCAGAGCGACGTACCGATGGAAGGGATGCAGCGGTTCCGTCATGGATCCATTCTGGCCAGGAGTACGCGAGGACGTCAGTCGCATTGGGTACCGTGGAGTGAAGTGAGTTCCCCGATCCCCGCCTCCGCCTCGACCGAGGATCCGGATCCGTCGTACCCGGGAGCCGCCGAGCAGGAAAGCGGCGGACGCGAGGTCGGCACGTGGGCCATCGAGCACCTCTCGCCCTCGTTCCCGGCCCGTGCCCCGTGGGGTACCGCCAGCAAGCTGCGCGCCTGGCAGGCCGAGGCGCTCGAGGCGTACTTCCGCTATGAGCCCCGCGACTTCCTGGCGGCCGCGACACCGGGCGCCGGCAAGACGACGTTCGCGCTGCGCCTGGCCGTCGAGCTGCTGAAACGACGCACCGTCGACCGTGTCACCATCGTGGCGCCGACCGAGCATCTGAAAAGACAGTGGGCCGAGGCCGCAGCGCGCGTGGGCATCCCGATCGATCCGAACTTCAGGAACGCGCACGGCAGATACGGATCGCACTACCGCGGAATCGCGGTGACTTACGCGCAAGTGGCGGTCAATGCCGCACTGCACCGCGACATCACGCTGGATCACCGCACGCTCGTCATCCTCGACGAGGTGCACCACGGTGGCGATGCGCTCAGCTGGGGCGACGCCATCCGCGAGTCCTTCGAACGCGCGGAGCGCAGGCTCTCACTGACCGGAACACCGTTCCGCAGCGACACCTCGCCGATTCCGTTCGTGACGTACCTGCAGAACAGGGAAGGCATCCGCACCTCCCGCACCGATTACAACTACGGCTACGGACGCGCTCTTTCCGACGGTGTCGTGCGGCCTGTGCTCTTCATGGTCTACGCCGGCCACATGCGCTGGCGCACCAAGACCGGCGACCAGATGGAGGCCCGGCTCGGCGAAGGCAACACGAAGGACATCACGGCGCAGGCATGGCGCACAGCGCTCGACCCGAAGGGCGAGTGGATACCGCAGGTGCTGCATGCCGCCGACCGGCGCCTGAGCGAGATCCGCCAACAGATTCCGGATGCCGGTGGCCTCATCATCGCCACCGACCAGGTCGCGGCTCGCGCGTATGCGGCGATTCTCGAGAGCATCTGCGGCGAGAAGGTCACGGTCGTGCTTTCGGACGAGAAGGAGTCCAGCGACCGCATCGAGGAGTTCTCGCAGGGCACCTCCCGGTGGATGGTCGCGGTGCGCATGGTCTCGGAAGGAGTCGACGTGCCGCGGTTGGCGGTCGGCGTGTACGCCACGAGCGCCGCGACGCCGCTGTTCTTCGCGCAGGCGATCGGGCGATTCGTGCGAGCCAGACGACGTGGCGAGACCGCCACGGTGTTCCTGCCCGACGTGCCGATCCTCGTCGCCCTTGCGCACGCCCTCGAACTGGAGCGCGACCACGCTCTCGACCGGGTCTCGGCGGACGGCGAGGGTGACCTCTGGAACCCGGAGGACGCCATGGTGGCGGCCGCCGAGCGCGAGGACAAGGCATCCGACTCCCTGCAGCAGGAGTTCGCGTTCGAAGCTCTGGACTCCCATGCCGCGTTCGACCGGGTGCTGTACGACGGCACCGAGTTCGGCGGGTACGCGGAGCCGGGGAGCGACGAGGAGTGGGACTTCATCGGCATCCCCGGCCTGCTCGAGCCCGAGCAGGTGCACGAATTGCTGCGCACGAGGCAGGCGCGCCAGGCCAAGCGCGCCGCTAACCGGCCGGCATCTGCCGACGCGCCGAAGGCGCCACCGCCGGTGTACCGCACCCTCAAGGAGCAGCGCAGCCTTCTGAACAGCCTGGTCGGGCTGTATGCGAAGAACAGCGGCGAACCGCACGGGCTCGTGCACGCCGAACTCCGCCGCCTGTGCGGCGGGCCGGCCGTCGCACAGGCGAGTGTCACCCAGCTTCAGGCGCGCATCGACCTGTTACGCAAGCGACTGGGCCATCACTGACGCGCCTGTCCGGCCGGCCTGCGACCGCTCGGCGCCCACGGCATCCAGGGCACGCATGAGGTCTTCTGCGAGGTCGTCGACGTGCTCGAGGCCGATCGAGATGCGCACGACGCCGGCGTGTGGTTTGGCCTCGGCCGCCACCGGTCGGTGGGTGAGCGATGCGGGATGCTGCACCAGCGAGTCCACCCCGCCGAGCGACACCGCATGGGTCACCAGCCGGCACGCTTCGGTGAACCGCACCGCACTGTCGTAGTCGCCCAGGTCGAGCGAGATCAGCGAGCCGGGTCCCTCGAGCTGGCGGCCGATGAGTCCGAGCGGGTCCTGCCCCGGGAGCCCTGGATACAGCACCCGGTGCACGGCCGGGTGCTCCTGCAAGCGCCGAGCGAGCACGCTCGCGGTCTCCTGCTGGGCGCGTACGCGAAGCGGCAGCGTGCGCAGTCCCCGGTGCAGCAGGTAGGCGGCGAACGGATGGAGCAGGCCGCCGGTCAGCGCACGCAGGCCGCGCAGGCGGCGCGCCCACTCGTCATCCGTCGCCACCACGCCGCCCATCACATCGCCGTGGCCGCCGAGGTACTTCGTGGCGCTGTGCAGAACGAGCCGTGCGCCGTGTTCGACGGGACGCTGCAGAACCGGGGAGGCGAACGTGTTGTCGACGAGTACCGGCACCGACCCGGCCTGCCGCACGGCATCCGCGATGTCGACCAGCTCCAGGGTGGGGTTCGCCGGAGTCTCCAGCACGACGAGACCGGTGTCGGGCCGCACGGCGGCGGCGATGCCGTCCGGGCTCGCCCAGGTCACGCTCGTGCCCACGAGTCCGGTCGCCAGCACGTGATCTGTTCCGCCGTAGAGCGGGCGGACGCCGACGATGTGCGGTGTGCCGGCGGCCACTGCCGCCATCAGGCAGGCGGTCAGCGCGGCCATGCCTGACGCGAACGCGACGGACTCCTCCGTTCCCTCCAGGTCGGCCAGCGCACGCTCGAACCGGGCGACGCCAGGCTGCCACAGCCGCTGATACACGGCAGAGTCGCCGGGGAGCAGCTCGCCTCCCGTGGCGAGGTTCTCGTACGAGTCACCGCCGGCCTCGACGCTCGGCAGGGGATTGGTGGTCGAGAGGTCGATCGGCGGAACGTGAGAGCCGGTCTCGGTGAGACCGTCCATGCCGGCGTGAACGGCCCTGGTCTCCAGGTGCGGGCTGAGGGAATCGGACGACGTTGTCATATCTCCATGATCGGTGGATTCTCCCGCATTGGAGTAGCTCGCTCGGATATCCTTCGAGAAGACTCCGGATGATCGCAGTTTCTTGCAGAATTGAGGATGCCCGCATGCCCGCCTCGAAGATTCCCGAACTGGACTCCCTCGACCGCCGGCTCGTGCTGGCGTTGTCCCGCAACTCGCGCATCACGGGTTCCGCTCTGGCGGCAGAACTCGGTGTGGCCGAGTCCACCGTGTCCTTGCGGCTGAAGAGTCTGCAGCGCAGGGGAGTGATCACCGGATACCGGCTCGACGTGGACCTCGCCGCGGCGGGCATCCCGCTCCAGGCGCTCATCGCCGTGCGTCTCGCGAAGCACTCCAGGGCGCAGATCGACGCCTTCCGCGGGGCGGCACCGCACTGGCCAGGAGTGCTGCGGCTGTTCCACACCGCGGGGTCCGACGACTATCTCCTGCACGTCGCCGCTCGCGACTCCGGGGAGCTGCGCGACTTCGTGCTCGAATACCTCACCGGCGACCCCGCCGTCTCGCACACCCAGACGAGCCTCATCTTCGAGAACGCCACGGCGGACGGCTGGCAGGAACTGCTCCGGGGATGACGAAGGGCCGCACGCGAGCATCCCACTCGCGTGCGGCCCTGGCCGTCGAAGCCCTCAGTCGTTGTCGCTGAAGGCGTCCTTCACCTTTTCACCGGCCTGCTTGAGGTTGGCCTTGGTCTGATCGAACTTGCCCTGGTTCTCGAGCTCGTCATCGCCGGTCGCCTTGCCGACGACCTCCTTGCCCTTGCCCCAGAGCTCGTCCTTCTTGTTCTCGATCTTGTCTTCGTCGCCCATGGCTTCTCCTTCTCGGATGGTCGGATGCGGCAAACCCTGACGTTACGAAGCGGTCAGGGCGAACGGCAAGGGCTTGACATGCTCGTGCTGCAGGAGCGCGGCCTGCAGCCGCGCGACGGTAAGCTTGCCGCTCGAGACCGTGATCCCCGGGAGGTAGTGGTGGGTGCTCTTTTGTACGGCGGATCCGACATCGAAGTGAAATTCGAGGACCGCGTTCTCGCCCACCTCCAGGTGGTGATCGGGGCCAAGCTGCGTCGTCGTGAGGGTTTCTTCTTCACCTGGCGCGACGACATCTCGGTGGGAGACGGGCGCAGCTCGGTGTGGATCGATCCGTCCGTTCCGCTGTACTTCCGCTACTCGGGCAGCAAGCCGCCGGTGATCAACCGGGAGTGGATCGAGTTGCTCACTCTGTCGGCGAACAGCACGCAGGGCCTTCACCTCATGGATGAGCCGCCAGGGCCCAACAGCGCGGGCGCGCCGGGCAAGTCGAAGGACAACAGCGTCAAACCGGGCTGAGCGCACGCTTTTCTCGCCCTACTGGAAGTTGCGGGAGGTGGTCCGCGCCTTCAGCGGCAGGTTCTCGAATCGATCGGCTACGACGTTCACGATGCCCTCCTCGCTTCGCTCCAGGATGCCCCGCACCACCATCGCGGCCGCCTCTCGAGCGATCCTCCGATAGCGACCCCACACGCCGACACTGCAGATCACGTTGAGCAGGCCGGACTCGTCTTCGAGGCCCAGGAACGTGATTCCGCTCGCCGTCGCAGGCCGCTGCCTGTGCGTGACCACGCCTGCCACCTCCACCCGCGTTCCCGTCTCCACCGTCAGCAGCTCCTCGATCGATCGGATTCCTCTGGCTGCCAGGCCCTGCCTCACGTGTCGCATCGGATGGTCGCCGGGTGAGATACCGGTCGACCACAGGTCGTACACGGTCTGCTCGGATGCCGTCAGCATCGGAAGCAACGGCGGCTGCACGAACACCGCGGTGGCGGGCAGGTAGTCCTTGCGTTCCCTGGACGCAGGGCCCGCCGCCCACAACGCTTGCCTGCGGGTGAGCCCGAGCGATTCGAACGCGCCTGCCGCCGACAACGCCTCCAGCTGCGGCGATGTCAGGCCGACACGACTGGCGAGGTCGTGCATGCTCGTGAACGGTCCTGCCGTCTCGCGCTCCTCGACGATGCGCTTGGCGTGCTTCTCGCCGATGCTGTTCACCCCGGCCAGGCCGAGGCGCACGGCGAGCGCGGCGTCTCTGCGGTGGGAGGCGGAGGCATCCGGAGCGTCGCGATGGAATTCCTTCGGCACCGGCGGCTGCTTCTGCGCCAGGCATCCCGGCATCCCGGTCGGCGCCGGGCGCACGGCGCCGCCGGACTCCATGTCGACGGGCTCCAGGTCGGGATGCACGCCCGAGCGCAGGATGTCCACGTGCCGCACGACGACACCGTGCCGCACGGCATCCTGCGTCAGCGTCTGCGGCGAGTAGAAGCCCATCGGCTGCGCTTTGATGAGCGAGGCGAGGAACGCGGCGGGGTAGTGCAGCTTGAGCCAGGAGCTGGCGTAGACGATGAGCGCGAAGCTCAGCGCGTGGCTCTCGGCGAACCCGAAGTCGGCGAACGCCTCGATCTGCGACCAGATGCCCTGCGCCGCCGTGTCGTCCAGTCCCCGCTTCGCCATGCCTGCGAACACCTTGTCGCGCAGCGATTCGATCTTCTCGATGCCGCGCTTCGACCCCATCGCCCGCCGCAGCAGGTCGGCATCCTCACCGGTGCAGTCTCCGACAGCCATCGCCATCTGCATCACCTGCTCCTGGAACAGCGGGATGCCCTTCGTGCGTTCCAGCACCGGTATCAGGTCGTCGTGCGCGTACGTCACGGTCTCCTTGCCTGCACGCCTGCGGATATACGGATGCACCGCACCGCCCTGGATCGGCCCCGGCCGGATCAACGCCACCTCGATCACGAGGTCGTAGAACTCGCGAGGAAGCAGACGCGGCAGCGTGCCGAGCTGGGCGCGACTCTCCACCTGGAACACGCCGATGGCGTCCGCCCTGCACAGCATGTCGTAGACCGCCGGCTCCTCCTTGGGCAGCGTGGCCAGCGTCCAGGTCTCGCCGAGGTGCGCCTCGATCATGTCGAACATGTACTGCACGGCGGCGAGCATGCCGAGTCCGAGCAGATCGAACTTGACCAGGCCCATCCACTCGCAGTCGTTCTTGTCCCACTGCAGCACGGTGCGGTTCTCCATGCGGGCGTGTTCGATGGCGCACACCTCACCGATCGGCCGATCCGTGAGCACCATGCCTCCGGAGTGGATGCCCAGGTGCCGCGGCGCGCGCAGCAGCTGCTCGGAGAGCGCGACGACGGCATCCGGGATGTCGTGATCGCCGGTGAACACCTCCGGGCCGTATCTCTCCACCTGCTTGGACCAGGCATCCTGCTGTCCCGTCGAATGCCCGAGAGCCTTGGCCATATCGCGCACCGCGTTCTTCGGCCGGTAGCTGATCACGTTGGCCACCTGGGCGGCGTTGCGTCTGCCGTACTTGTCGAACACGTATTGGATCACCTCCTCCCGTCGCCTGGCGTCGAAGTCCACATCGATGTCGGGCTCCTCCGGTCGCAGGCTGGAGAGGAAGCGCTCGAACGGCAGCTTGTACTGGATCGAGTCGACCGCCGTGATGCTCAGCGCGAAGCAGACGGCGGAGTTGGCGGCAGAGCCGCGGCCCTGGCACAGGATGCCCTTGCTGCGGGCGAACCGCACGATGTCGTGCACGATGAGGAAGTAGCCGGGGAAGTCCTTCTCCTCGATCACCTTCAATTCCTGCTCCATGCGTGCCGTGACGGCTTCGGCGCTCGCGTGCGGATAGTCCGGCGGGTACTTCTCGGCCACTCCGCGCGCGACGAGCTCGCGCAGGTGGCTCATCGGTGTGTGTCCCTCGGGAACCTCCTGTTTCGGCAGTCGCGGCTTGGCGGATCTCAGCGCGAACGCGTGGCTTTCGGCGATGACGACCGTCTGCTCGATCGAACCGGGGTAGCGGGCGAACCGCCTGGCCATCTCCGCACCCGAGCGCATCCGCGAGGTGGCAGCGGCGGGCAGCCAGCCGTCGAGCTCGTCCAGGCTGCGCCTGGCGCGCACAGCCGCCATCGCCGTGGCGAGCGGACGCTCCGCCTTCGTGGCGTAGTGCACGAGACCTGTCGCGACGGATGCCAGCCCCTTGCGTCGCGCCAGTGCGTAGAGCGCGTCGTTGTGCACGGTGTCCAGCGGGGAGCCGGTGTCGAACAGTTCGACGACCACGTGCTCCGTGCCGAACAGCTCGATGAGCTCGTCCAGGGCACGGGATGCGGCGTCGAGGTCCGGATCGGCGCCGCTGTCGCTGCTGCCCGTCAGTGCCTGCCGCACGGCACCCTTGCGGCATCCGGTGAGCACCGTCCAGTGGCCGCCCGCCTGCTCGGCCAGCTGCCGCAGATCGTAGACGGGGCGGCCCTTTTCGGCATCCGGATGCAGCTGGGCATCCGTGATCGCACCGGCGAGGCGGTGATACCCCTCCTCGCCGCGGGCGAGCACGAGCAGGTGGGACCCCTGCGGATCCGCCTCACCGTTCTGCGGCTTGCTCAGACCGATCGACAGCTCTGCGCCGAACACCGTCTTCACGCTGGAGTGCGTCTCGGCCGCCTCCGCCAGGCGCACCACACCGTACAGCCCATCGTGGTCCGTGAGTGCCAGCCCGGTGAGTCTCAGTCGCGCGGCCTCTTCGATCAACCGTTCCGGATCGCTCGCCCCGTCGAGGAAGCTGAAGTTGGAGTGCGCGTGCAGCTCCGCGTACGGCACGTAAGGGCCTGCCACCGGGACGATGCGCTCGCCTTGGTAGGTCCTGCGCTTCACGCTTCGGGCGGGGGAGTCCAGCGCGGCGAGGCTGCCCTCCGGAGGGCGTCGGCCAGAGAGCGTGCGCTCCAGCTCGGACCACGGTATCGCGGGGTTCTTCCAGCCCATCAGCGCATCCCGCCAGTCATGGCGCCGTCTCAGTCATAGCGGGCCTCCAGCATCCATTCGCCGCGCTCGAGCAGCACGAGCCAGGCGCTGCCGGTCTCGTCGACGAGCTGCAGCCGGTTCATGCTGCGGGCGGCATCCGGATCCCACCAGCGCTCCTCGACCGGCCATGGTCCCGTCCATGCCGTCACCTGTGACGGAGCTCTGCCAGGAGCGGGGGAGAAGCGCGCGGGGTGCGCGGTGAGCATACCCGTCTCGTCCACGTCGATCGGCTCTCCGGATGCCGCCGTCACCGTGCATCGCACCGGCGGCGAGTAGACGGTGGCGGGCAACGGCGGTGGAAGGGCACCCGGCCACGGTTTCGCTGCGTCGACGGTCACGGCATCCGGAACCCGGTCACCCCAGGGGACCAGAACGGAACGGTCGGCGAGCAGACGTCCGCCGCCGATCGCCGCCGTGCCGACCGCGTCGTGCCCGAGCATGCTCTGCACCCTGGAGAGCGCGTGGTGCACGCGCTCGTCCGGTCCTGCGCCGAACAGGCCGTCTTCGTGGTTGCCGATCGCGTCGACCGATTCGGGGGCCACCGTCACCTGTACGACGGGGGAGTCCAGTCCGCTGTCGGTTCCTGTGCCCTGCAGCTGCCATCGCACCCGGTCGACCACGTCGGATGCCGTGAACCACCTGGGATGCAGCCACGTGCGTTCGCTGACCGCACCCGATTCGGCGAGCACGACGACGGTGATCGCCGTGGCGACGAGTTTCGCCGCCGTCAGGGATGCCACGAAGTCGTCGGCCGTTCGACGGAAGGCGAACGTGAGCTCGTCCACCCGTTCCAGTCCCGGCTCGAACTCGGCCTGACGCTCCAGCACCGCCTGCGGAGCACGCGGCACGACGGTGGTGCGTTCCGAACCGTTCGCCAGCGCGTGGGTGCGCACGCCGAGCTCGCCGAATCTGTCCTCCAGCTCGAGCGGGCCCAGCTTCGCCACGGCGCCCAGCGTGTCCAGGCTCAGCCGGTGCAGCAGCGTGACGTAGTCGGCGTCGTCGAGCACGTCAACCGGCAGCGGGGCGAGGAACTCCGCGGTGCGTCCCGGTTCCACGATCAGGGTGCGGCTCGTGCCGAAGGTCACCCTTCCCGCTGCCCTCGCTGCCTGCTCCGCGGCGAACGGGCCGTCGGCGATCCCCACGCAGGCATCCGGAGAGCCGTGCTCGGCAGCGACGCGCAGCAGTTCGGCGGCTGCGGCGTCTTCGCCCCCGTAATAGCGCGCCGGACCCCGCGCTCTCAGCGCACACAGCCCCGGCCGGATGGGCTGCACCCCGGGAACGGCCTGCTCGATCGCCGTGAGCAGCGGATCGAACTCCCGCTGGTCGATGGACACGTCGTAGTGCAGCACGGTCAGTGCCGAACAGCGTGCCTGCGCCTCTCGCACGCGCAGTCCGCGCCGTACCCCATCGCGTCGCGCGGCGGCAGAGGCTGCGAACACCATTCCTTTGTCGATGAGCGCGATCGGATGCCCGTGCTCGGCCAGTCCCGCTGCCACCGCCGCCCGCACCGGCCAGTCCGGACACCACAGCACGATGCTGCGCCGGCCGGTGCGATCGGCGTCGCGTATCGCCATTCAGACCACCGCCTTCAGCGCGGGGAAGGTCTCCTGCTCCTGCGCGGTCTTGTGCGATGGCGCACTCTGGTGACGCGACGTGGTATGCCGCGACGGTGTCGTCTCGTGCAGCCGTCCGTCCGGCGTCAGCAGGAGCTTCGCTCTGCGTTCCCGCCCCCACGATCTGCTCTCCACTGCGACCGTGAGCTCGCGCTCCGCCAGGTAGCCGTGCCCATCGCCGACACCGGCCCAACGGGCGGATGCCACGCCCACCCGTGCATCCACCCGTGGCCATGCGCCGCACACGAGGAGCACCGCACGGCGTTGCCGCAGCCTGGCCGCCAGCCTGGCCGCCTCCGCTTCGCCCACTCTCGAACCCGGCACGGTGACGACGACGCTCACCGCGTCGGCGAGCGCGGCGGTCACACTGAACCAGCGGTCGCCGGGATGCGGCACCAGCACGAGCCGGTCGAGGTCGACGCCCAGCCGTGCCGCTGCCTCTGCGCCGAACCCGGGCATGCCCACCACGGCGCTCCACGCACCTTCAGCGCTCGGGCCGGCCAGCAACGCCATGACCAGGGAGGTGGCGCCCTGAACGGAGTAGACGCCGCCGGGCTGCAGGCCGCCGCCGGGGAGCAGAGGAGCCAGCACGGGGTCGGTGCGCAGCACCCCGTCGTCGACACGGGCGCTTTCCAGCTCACCCATCCTGGAGCGGAGGCTGAGCAGTCGTTCCAGGTCTGCCTTTGCACGTTCGACGGCGGTATCGCCGACGTCATGGATGACCGGCCGCACCGATCGCATCGGCGGGGGTGGGTACTCCGCCGGCAGATCGGAAACGAGAAGGGTCACCACTCCAGTTTCGAACGCATCTTCGAGACTGTCAAACATCAGCGGCGTGTCGTTTGCGACTTCTTCTTCGAAGATACGCTATGTGCTCGCGGCACGCGATAGTGCGCGGAAGCATCCTCTCATCACGCACCGACAGACGCAGGTGAGAAGCTGGACCAGTGTGGCAGATTCGCTCTCGACGACCACGTCGATGAATTGATCCAGGAGTTCGTCGCCTCCGGTGGCGACTATCGCGACTGGCGGCCGAGCTACTCGATAGCCCCGACGGACGTCGTGCCCATCGTCAGGGAACGCGTCGACAAACAGACCGGTGAGGTGCGGCGCAGCGTCGATGCCGCGGTCTGGGACTTCCATCCCGCGTTCATGCGCGACTCGAAACGCCCGAACTTCAACGCCCGTATCGAGACGGTCACCAGCAACGGACTCTGGAAGGGTGCGTTCGCAGCATCCAGAGCCATCGTCCCGATGCGCGGTTACTACGAATGGACCGGCGAGGCCGGCCACAAGCAACCCCATTTCCTGCACTCCGAGGCGGGCGGCCTTCTCGCCGCCGCAGGCATCTACACGGCCAGGAAGGTCGACGACGAATGGGTGGTGTCCACCGCGATCATCACCCGGCCGGCTCGCGACGCATCCGGTGAGATCCACGAGCGGATGCCGGTGTTCCTCGACCGCGATGTCTGGGAGGAGTTCCTCACCCCTGACAAGCTCGACGACGCAGCCAAGGAGCACATGGTGCAGCTTCTGACGGCGGAGTCCGACAAGGTCGCCGGCACGATCACGAGCTACGAAGTCGACCCCAAGGTCAACAGCTCCCGCACCGCCGACCCCGGCGACGCATCCCTCATCGAGCCCACGAAGCCCGCGGCATAGGCCGGCAACGCACCGGGGAAACGCCTGTGGCTGCGCATCCGAGCGCATTGTGCCCCATTCGAGTCCTTCCGTAGCGAAGATCACCTCTCGAGCGTTTAATGCGGGGAACACCGATGGAGAGGACGAACGTGACCACGATTCGAGCGGCCATCAGCCAGACCACCTGGACCGGCGACAAAGAGTCCATGATCGTCAAGCACGAGGGATTCGCCCGCGACGCGGCGGCTCAGGGCGCACAGGTGATCTGCTTCCAGGAGCTGTTCTACGGGCCGTACTTCGGCATCACCGAAGACAAGAAGTACTACTCCTTCGCCGAACCGGCTGACGGGCCGACCGTGCAGCGCTTCGTGGCACTCGCCGAGGAACTGGGCCTCGTGATGATCCTGCCCATCTACGAAGAGGAGCAACCCGGCGTCTACTACAACACGGCCGTCGTCGTGGATGCCGATGGCGCCGTCCTCGGCAAGTACCGCAAGCACCACATCCCCAACCTCGACAAGTTCTGGGAGAAGTTCTACTTCCGTCCAGGCAACCTCGGATACCCCGTCTTCAAGACGGCCGTCGGACCGATCGGCGTGTACATCTGCTACGACCGGCACTTCCCCGAAGGGTGGCGCGAGCTCGGCCTGGCCGGCGCGCAGATCGTCTTCAACCCGAACGCGACCAAACCGGGGCTCAGCAACCGCCTGTGGGAGATCGAGCAGCCTGCCGCTGCGGCCGCGAACGGCTACTTCGTCGCCGCGCCCAACCGGGTCGGCCGGGAAGACAACGAGTACGGAGACCTGGCGGTCGACTTCTATGGATCCAGCCAGTTCGTCGACCCGCGCGGGAACGTCATCGGCGGATACGGCTCGAGTGAGCACGAAGAGCTCGTCATCCGCGATCTCGACCTCGACCTCGTGCGGCAGACGCGCGACGACTGGCAGTTCTACCGAGACCGGCGCCCCGAGTCGTACACGGGCATCCCGAAGCCGTAGGAGACACGATGAAGACGCTCATCACCGGCGGTACCGTGGTCAGCTCGACCGGACGGGCGGCCGCCGACGTGCTCGTCGACGGGGCGACCATCGTCGCCGTCCTCGAGCCGGGCTCGCAGTTGCTGGGCTCCGACCTGAAGGCATCCGTCGACACCGTCATCGACGCCAGCGGAAAGTACGTCATCCCCGGCGGAATCGATCCGCACACGCACATGGAGATGCCGTTCGGCGGCACGAACGCCAGCGACACCTTCGAGACCGGCACCAGGGCAGCAGCGATCGGCGGAACGACGACCGTCATCGACTTCGTCACGCAGTATCCCGATCAGAACGTGCTCGACCAGTACCACCTGTGGCACGAGAAGGCTGCGGGCAACTGCGCGATCGACTACGGGTTCCACCAGATCCTCTCCGACGTGCAGGACTCGTCGCTGATCGCAATGGACGAGCTCGTGAACGAGGGCGTGACGAGTTTCAAGCTTTTCATGGCGTACAAGGGCGTGTTCCTCTCCGACGACGGGCAGATCTTCCGGGCGTTCCAGAAGGGTGCCGAGAACGGCGCGCTGATGATGATGCACGCCGAGAACGGTTCGGTCATCGATGTGCTCGTGCAGCAGGCGCTCGCCGCAGGCGACACCGGCCCCGTGTACCACGGGCTCACCCGCCCGTGGCAGATGGAGGAGGAAGCCACGCACAGAGCCATCATGATCGCCGACGTGGCCGGCACGCCGCTGTATTTCGTGCACGTGAGCGCGAAGCAGGCCGTCGAACAGATCGCCGCCGCGCGCCACCGAGGCTCGAACGTGTTCGGCGAGACGTGCCCGCAGTACCTCTATCTCAGCCTCGAGGACCAGCTGGGCGCGCACAGCGACCGATGGGGCGACTTCGAGGGAGCGAAGTGGGTGGCCTCACCGCCGCTGCGCTCGAAGCACGAGGGACACATCGAGGAGCTCTGGCGCGCGCTGCGCACGAACGAGCTCCAGCTCGTCTCCACGGATCACTGCCCGTTCTGCATGAAGGACCAGAAGGAGCTGGGGCTGGCCAGCTTCGCGAAGATCCCGAACGGCATCGGCACCGTTGAGCATCGGATCGACCTGCTGTACCAGGCGGTCGCGACGGGCAAGATCTCGCTCGAGCGTTTCGTCGAGATCAGCTCCACGACGCCCGCCCGCATGTTCGGTCTGTACGGGCGCAAGGGCGTGATCCAGCCCGGCGCGGACGGCGACGTCGTCGTCTACGACCCGAACGGTCACACCACCATCTCGGCCGCGACGCACCACATGAACCTCGACTACTCCGCGTGGGAGGGCTTCGAGATCGACGGCCGGGTGCACACGGTGCTGTCGAAGGGCAAGGTCATCGTCGACGACGGCGAATACGTCGGTACCAAGGGCGACGGCGTCTTCCTCAAGCGCGGGCTCAGCCAATACCTGGTGTGACGAGAGAGGCATCCGCTCATGGAGTTCGGCGTCGTTCTGCAGACCGATCCGCCCGCGAGCCGGGTGGTGCATCTCGCCGAGCTCGCAGAGCAGTACGGCTTCAGCCACGCGTGGACGTTCGACTCGCACCTGCTCTGGGAGGAGCCGTACGTCATCCACTCCCAGATCCTCGCCCGCACACACCGCATCAAGGTGGGACCCTTCGTCACGAATCCGGCAACACGGGATTGGACGGTGACGGCATCCGTCTTCGCCACGCTCAACGAGCTGTACGGCAACCGCACGGTCTGCGGCATCGGCCGAGGCGACTCGGCCGTGCGCGTCACGAACGGCAAGCCGGTGACGATGGCCGAACTGCGCGAGGCGATCCACGTCATCCGCGAGCTCGCCAACAGCCGGTCGGTCGAGTACAAGGGGTCCACCCTGCGCTTCCCGTGGTCGAAGGGGAGCGAGCTTCAGGTGTGGGTCGCCGCGTACGGACCGCAAGCGCTGAAACTCACCGGCGAGGTCGGTGACGGGTACATCCTGCAGCTTGCGGACCTCGACGTCGCCGAGTGGATGATCCGGGCCGTCAAAGATGCCGCACGCGCGGCAGGTCGCGACCCCGAGTCCCTGGCCATCTGCGTGGCCGCGCCGATGTACGTGGGAACGGATGTCGCCCATCAACGCGAGCAGACCCGATGGTTCGGCGGCATGGTCGGCAACCACATCGCCGATATCGTGCGCCGTTACGGCGAGAGCGGAGGCGCCGTTCCCCAGGTGCTGTCGGACTACATCAGGGAGCGCGAAGGCTACGACTACAACGAGCACGGCCGGGCCGGGAACACCCATACCGCCTTCGTCTCCGATGAGATCGTCGACCGGCTTTGCGTGCTCGGGCCGGCCGAGGACCACATCGCGAAGCTGAAAGCGTTGCGGGAGCTGGGCGTCACCCAGTTCGCCGGATACCTTCAGCACGACGACAAGGAGGAGACCCTGCGGGTCTACGGTGAGACGGTGATTCCCGCCATCCTGGGGCACGTCGCCGCGAAGGGGTAGGCGTCCGCTATCGTCCTGACCCGCCCCTCGACGGTACTTCGGCGAACGCCTGCGTGCCGAGAACGATGGCCAGCTTCAGCCGCTCGGCATCCTCCGTTCCCGGCTGGGCCGAGTAGATCATGATCCGCAGATCATCACCGGCCACGATGAACGTGTCGCAGTCCAGACCGATGCGGCCGGCTTCCGGATGCTCGATGAACTTATGGCGGGAGTGATCCTCGTGCAGCCGCATCTCGCCGTCGTCCCAGAGCTCCGAGAACCGTGTACTTTCCCGCCGGAGCCGGGACACCAGGGCGCGCAGCCTGGGGTCTGCGGGATACTTCGCCGCCGAGAGCCTCAGATCCGCGACGAGCCCGGCCTGCTGATCGAGAAGCTCGTCCGGACCGAGTTCGGCCACCGGGCCGGGCCCGACCATGTTCCGCCACACTCCATTGCGCTGGATGCCCCGCCAGGCCGAGGCGCCGGTGAGCGCGTCGTACGCGGCGTTCGTGACGAGGAGATTCCACATGGCGTCGTACACGGCGATCGGGTTCTCGGAAAGCCGATCCAGCATCCGCTGCACGCTCGGCGGAATGCGCGCCGGGACCAGTTCACGACCGGGAACAGCCAGCCCGGCGAGCCGGAACAGCAGTTCGCGTTCCGGATCGGTCAGGCGCAGTGCTCGTGCCAGAGCCTCGACCACCTGACCAGACGGCGAGGTGGCACGCCCCTGCTCCAGCCTTGTGAGGTAGTCGACGGAGATCCCGGCCAGGGCAGCCAGCTCCTCGCGACGAAGACCTTCGGCGCGTCGGCGGGTGCCGACCGGAGCTCCGACGGTCTCAGGTGCCACCCGATCACGCCAACGCCGAACCGTGCGGCCGAACTCCTGCTGCTCCACGGCTCCAGTCTGCTCCGCGGCACACGCGTTGTCGTGGCACTGCCAGTCCTACGAAGAAGAGACGACTGCCTGCGCGTCGAACCCAGGCAGAGCATTGACCCATGACCACGACACTCATCACCGGGGCCAACAAGGGCCTCGGCAAGGAAACCGCCCGCCGCCTCATCGAACTGGGCCACACCGTCTACATCGGATCGCGCGACGAGCAGCGCGGACGCGAAGCCGCCGACGAGCTCGGCGCCCGATTCGTGCAGCTGGACGTGACGGACGACGTCTCCGTCGAGTCCGCCATGGCAACGATTGCGAGCGAGGGCGGACTCGACGTACTCGTCAACAATGCCGGGATAGCCAAGCGCACCGCGGACGGGCAGGGCGAGGCCGTCGACGGACCCAGCGCGCTCGAGGTGTACGACACGAACGCGGTGGGCATCATCCGGGTCACGGAAGCTGCGCTGCCGCTTCTGCGTCGATCACCCAATCCCGTCGTCGTCAATGTGTCGAGCGCACTCGGCTCATTCTGGGCGACGCACGAGCCATCCCGTCCTGCCTCGCACTATCCGTCGATCGTTTACGGGTCGAGCAAGGCAGCCGTCTCGATGCTCACGGTTCAGTACGCGAAGGTGGTTCCGGAGGTGAAGTTCAACGCCGTCGAGCCCGGCATCACGGCGACCGAGCTCGGTGGGGGAGACCCGGGCAGCCATCCCGGACGCCCTGCGTCCGAGAGCGCAGAGGTCGTCGCCGCGTGGGCGAACATCGGGGTGGACGGGCCGACGGGCACGTTCCAGGAGGATGCAGGCGTGCTCGGCTGGTGAACCCCGCCCGGGGGCCCTACGCGCCGTGGGGGCCCACCCCCGAGGGGTTCCGTAGACGTTCCAGGTGCGGTTTCGAAGCGGTGCTTCGAAACCGGCGAGGGGGGACTTGTCCCTACGGCCCCTCCAACCGCCGCTTCGCGGCGCCCGGGGCCCCTACGCGCCGTGGGGGCCCACCCCCGAAGGGTTCAAGGAGACCCGCACGCGGATGAAATGAGAAGAGCCGGTCCTTTCGGACCGGCTCTTCTCATTTCGTGCGCGAGGGGGGACTTGAACCCCCACGCCCGATAAAGGGCACTAGCACCTCAAGCTAGCGCGTCTGCCTATTCCGCCACCCGCGCGCACTTTCCGGAGGCCGACCAATCGGCCACCGACGTACGAGGTTAGCACGAATCCGATGCCCCTTCCGCCCGCGCCGGAGAGACCGCGGTGGCCGCCGGAGGGGGCGAGCACAGGCATCCGATTGGTCGCCGAGAACCCCCTCCCGGTAGCGTTGCACCCATGACCAACCCGGACGACGCCACCACCAGCGCCGACGGATCGGGAACCGAGCAGAGCCTCGACGAGACGGCGCGCATCGCACGGGATCTCATCCGCATCGACACCACCAACTGGGGCGAAGGACGGGCGAAAGGCGAGACGGATGCCGCAACCTACGTCAGCGAGCACCTCGCCTCCCTGGGGCTGAAGCCCCGGACGTTCGAGTCGCGGCCCGACCGCACCACCGTCGTCGCCCGCGTCGATGGACGCGACCGCAGCAAACCGGCCCTCGTCGTGCACGGCCACCTGGATGTCGTGCCTGCCGACCCGTCAGACTGGACCTTCGACCCCTTCGCCGGCGAGATCCACGACGGACTGCTCTGGGGCCGCGGGGCCGTGGACATGAAGAACATGGACGCGATGATCCTCACCGCGTTGGGCGACATCCTGCGTGCGGGGCAAGCGCCGGAACGCGACCTCGTCATCGCTTTCTTCGCCGACGAGGAGGACGGCGGCCTGTTCGGTTCGCACTTCATGGTCGACGAGCATCCCGACGTCTTCGAAGGCGCCACGGAGGCCATCAGCGAGGTCGGTGGTTACTCCGTCGACCTCGCGGGCACCCGGGCATACCTGATGCAGACGGGGGAGAAGTCCCTGGTCTGGATCCGCCTCGTCGCACGTGGCAAGGCGGCACACGGCTCCCGCATGGTGAATGAGAACGCCGTCACGAAGCTGGCGAAAGCGGTCGTCGCGATCGGCACGCACGAATGGCCCGTGCGTCTCACCGAGACGACGGCCCAGCTGGTCGGCGAACTCGCCCGCCTGCTCGACGTCGACCCGGTCGCGCTGGGGCCGGACGAGGTGGTGCTGCGCAGCGGAACGGCATCCGGTTTCATCCGTGCCACACTGCGCACCACGAGCAACCCCACTCTGCTGAAGGCCGGCTACAAGCACAACGTCGTGCCGGAGCGCGCGGAGGCGCTGGTCGACATCCGCACCCTCGCCGGTGAGGAGGATGACGTGCTGCTGAAGGTGCGCGAGCTCGTCGACGACGACGTCGACATCGAGATCGTGCACCGCGACATCGGTCTCGAAGCGCCGTTCGCCGGCCCTCTCGTGGATGCCATGACGGATGCCCTGCTGTCGCACGACTCCGACGCCGTCGTGCTGCCGTACCTGCTCTCCGGAGGCACCGACAACAAGGCGCTCAGCAGGCTCGGCATCACCGGCTACGGCTTCGCCCCGCTGAAGCTGCCCACCGACATCGATTTTCCCGCCATGTTCCACGGGGTCGACGAGCGGGTTCCGCTCGACGCGCTCGTATTCGGCCGCACCGTGCTGCGCCACCTGCTCTCCACCTACTGACGCCGCCCTTATGGCCCGACCCACCGAAAGGGTGCGATGGATTTCGTCAACGCGCTGATCCTCGGCCTCGTGCAGGGGCTCACCGAGTTCCTGCCCGTCTCCTCGAGCGCGCACGTGCGCATCGTCGGCGAGCTGATCGGCACGGGGGAGGACCCGGGAGCGGCGTTCACCGCCATCATCCAGCTCGGCACCGAGCTCGCCGTGCTCGTCTACTTCTGGCACGACGTCACGCACATCATCGGGCGATGGTTCCTCGCCCTGTTCGGCCGCATCCCGCGGAACGACCCGACGGCGCGTCTCGGCTGGATGATCATCGTGGGCAGCATCCCGATCGTCGTGCTCGGGCTGCTGTTCCAGAACGCGATCGAGACCACGTTCCGCTCGCTCTGGATCGTCGCCGTCACGCTCATCGTGTTCGCGGTCGTGCTGTGGGTCGCGGACTACCTCGGCGCGAAGACGCGCCGCGTCTCAGAGCTGACCTGGGGGCACGCGGCGATCTACGGCATCGCGCAGGCGTTCGCCCTCGTCCCCGGCGTCTCCCGCTCCGGTGGAACCATCTCGGCCGGTCTGTTCATGGGCTACCAGCGCAGCGCGGCCGCCAGGTACTCGTTCCTGCTGGCCATGCCCGCCGTCTTCGGGAGCGGACTGTACGAGCTGTACAAGTCGGTCAAGCATCCGTGCGTGGCGGGGTCGCACGAAGCGACGACGCACGCGTGCACCCCCGAGGTCTTCAACGCGGTCGACACGTTCGGCGCCACGGTCGTGGCCTTCGCGGTCGGGTTGCTCGTGATCGCATTCTTCATGCGCTACATCTCACGACGCAGCTTCCTGCCGTTCGTCGTCTACCGCATTGCGCTCGGCGTGCTCCTGATGATCCTCCTCGGTGCGGGGGTGCTGAATGCCTGAGTCCTGGGTGCGGCCGCAGGTACCGCCCCTCCCCGGCACGGGCAGGCCGCCACGTCTGCACGACACGGCCACAGGCGAAAGGCTCTGCTCAGCGCCAGACGACACCATCGCCAGGCTCTACGTGTGCGGAATCACCCCATACGACGCCACGCACATCGGTCACGCGAGCACGTATCTCGCGTTCGACACGCTGCAGCGGGTGTGGCTGGACGCCGGGCTCGAGGTGCACTACGCCCAGAACATCACCGACATCGACGATCCTCTCCTGGAACGCGCTGAGGCCACCGGCGTGCCATGGCGCGAACTCGCCGATCAGCAGATCGACCTGTTCCGCGGCGACATGACCGCGCTGCGCATCCTGCCGCCCCAGGACTACGTCGCCGTCACCGAGGTGATCGACGAGATCGCGGATGCCGTTGCCCTCCTGCTCGAACGCGGCACCGCCTATCGAGTGCCTACGCCCGACGCGGGTGCCGGCGGCGCCGAGACCGACGACGTCTACTTCGACATCGCCTCGGCGGAGCGCACCAGCCCGTGGCGGATCGGGGAGGAGAGCAACCTCGACCGGGCTGACATGCTCGCCCTGTCCGCCGAGCGCGGCGGTGACCCCGACCGCGTGGGCAAACGGGACGCGCTCGACCCGCTGCTCTGGCGCGCCGCCCGCGAGGGGGAGCCGTCGTGGGCATCGGTGCTCGGCCGGGGCCGGCCCGGCTGGCACATCGAGTGCTCGGTCATCGCGCTCAAGCACCTCGGGCACGACTTCACCGTGCAGGGCGGGGGAGCGGACCTGATCTTCCCGCACCACGACCTCAGCGCGGGCCACGCGGCGGCACTCAGCGGGCATCCGCTCGCGAAGGTCTTCAGCCACGCCGGGCTGGTCGCGTACCAGGGCGAGAAGATGAGCAAGTCCCTGGGCAACCTCGTTCTGGTCTCTGACCTGTTACAGCGCGGTGTGCCTGCCGCCGCCATCAGGCTGGCGCTGCTCGCTCACCACTACCGCGACGAGTGGGAGTGGACGCAGGAAGGACTCGAGGCGGCGCTCCGCCGGCTGGATGCCTGGCGCGGCATCCGTGCCACCACGACCGGTGCCCGCGCGCTCGACGTGCTCGAGCGGGTGCGCGAGCGACTCGCCGACGACCTCGACACGCCCGGCTCGCTCGCGGTGATCGACGACGCGGTGGAGTCAGGAGTCGACGACCCGGCACTCATCCGCGCACTCGTCGACGCCCTGCTCGGCGTCGCGCTCTAAGCGGAGGACTACTCCCGCCGCCAGGGCTCGTCGGGGCCTCTGCCGTCGCCCCTGCCGTCGCCCTTGTCGCGGCCGTCGCCCCGGCGGCGCAGGTAGCGCTCGAACTCCTGCGCGATCGCCTCCCCGCTCGCCTCGGGGGAGTCCACGGTGTCTCTGGCCTGCTCGAGCTGCTCGATGTATGCCGCCATGTCCTCGTCGTCGGCGGCGAGCGCGTCGATGCCGCTCTCCCAGGCGGCCGAATCCGCCACGAGCTCTCCTCGGGGCACCGTCACGTCGATGAGCTGCTCGAGCCTCTCGATGAGGGCGAGCATCGCCTTCGGGCTCGGCGAGTTGTGCACATAGTGCGGAACGGATGCCCACAGCGCCAGCGTCGGGATCCCCACGGTCTCCGCCGCGTCGGCCAGCACGCTGAGGATGCCGACCGGACCTTCGTACGTCGGGCGCTCCACTCCGAGATCGGCACGCACCTGCGGGTTGTCGCTGGAGGCGAAGACGGAGATCGGCCGGGTGTGCGGAACGTCGGCGAGCATGGACCCGAGCAGCACGATGCCGTCGATGCCCGCGGCGAGCGCGGCATCGATGAGCTCGGCGGTGAACGCCTTCCAGCTGCGCGACGGCTCCGTGCCGAGCAGGAGATAGAGGTTGCCTACCCCGCTCCCGCTGGCGTGCGCCTCGGCATCCTCTTCCAGCGGATCGAGGTGGATGCCGGGCGACACCGGCGCGTATACCACCGCGCCCGGCCACTCCAGCCTGCGCCTGCCCTCTTCGTCGGCGGCGAGCATCGGACGGTTGAACTGGAAGTCGTAGTACAGCTCAGGGTCGATGCTCGCGACCGGCACGACATCCAGGGAGTCCTTCAGAGTGCGCACGGCTCCGCTCGCGGCTTCGCCCGCGTCGTTCCACCCCTCGAACGCCACCACCAGGATGCGTCCGTCGAAGATCCCGCTGTCGTTGCTCACGCTTTCGGCTGCTTTCGTCCTCGGCGCCCGGCTGGGCGCGCCTACCCAGAATAGGCCCGGGTCCACGACGACCGGCCGCTGGAGGCCGCCAATAGAATGGATGCTCGTGACCTCCGCCGCCCCCGCCGCCGTCCTCTTCGACATGGACGGCACCCTCGTCGACACCGAGCCGTACTGGATGCGGGCGGAGACCGAGCTCGTCACAGAGCACGGCGGAACGTGGACGCACGACGACGCGCTCGTGCTGGTCGGGTCGGGCTTATGGGAATCGGCGAGGGTCTTCCAGCAGCACGGCGTCGACCTCGACGCTGACACGATCGTCGCGACGCTCACCCGACGTGTGCAGGACCAGCTCGAATCCGATGGCGTGCCATGGCGCCCGGGAGCGAAGGAGCTCCTGCTCGACATCCGGAACAACGGTGTGAAGACGGCGCTCGTGACCATGTCCATCCGCGACATGGCCGAGCAGATCGTGGCACACATCCCGTTCCCCGCCTTCGACGTGCTCGTCACCGGAGACGAGGTCGCCCGGCCGAAGCCGTACGCCGACCCCTATCTCGACGCGGCGCGAAAGCTGGGCGTGCACCCCGAGGACTGCCTCGCCATCGAGGACTCGATGAACGGGCTGGCCTCGGCAGTGGCCGCCGGCACAGTCGCGATCGGGGTTCCGCACATGATCCCGCTTCCGAGCTGCGACGAGCACACGCTGTGGCCGACGCTGGATGGCGTCAGCTTCGCCGACCTGGCCGAGCTGTTCGAGGAGCGGGCGGCGTGACCGCCGGCGAGCTCCCGGCGTCCTCCGGTCCGTTCCGCCCGGGGGACCGGGTGCAGTTGACCGGACCGAAGGGGCACCTGCACACCATCACCCTCGTTCCCGGCAAGGTGTTCCACACGCACAAGGGACCTCTGCCGCACGATGCCATCATCGGCCTGCCCGACGGCTCCGTCGTGGCTAACGAGGCAGGCGTGGAACATCTGGCGTTGCGCCCGCTGCTCACCGACTTCGTCATGTCGATGCCACGCGGAGCCGCGATCGTCTATCCGAAGGATGCCGCGCAGATCCTCGCGCAGGCCGACGTCTTCCCCGGCGCCACCGTCGTGGAGGCCGGCGTGGGTTCTGGCGCCCTCTCGCTGTGGCTGCTGCGGGCGATCGGGCCGCAGGGACGGCTCCTCTCCTTCGAACGACGCGCCGAGTTCGCCGACGTCGCGCGCGGCAACGTCGAGACGTTCTTCGGCGAGCTTCCGAAGATGTGGACGCTCACCGTCGGCGACCTGCAGAAGGAGCTGGCGCTGGCCGCGCCTGACGGCACCGCCGACCGCATCGTGCTCGACATGCTGGCGCCGTGGGAGTGCGTGGATGCCTGTGCCGCCGCCCTGAAACCCGGTGGCGTGCTGCTGTGCTACGTCGCGACCGTCACGCAGCTCTCCCGGGTGGCGGAGGCGATCCGCGGGAGCGGGGCGTTCACGCACCCGATCTCCAATGAGACGATGGTGCGGGGCTGGCACGTCGAGGGTCTCGCCGTGCGGCCGGACCATCGCATGATCGCGCACACCGGCTTCCTGATCAGTGCGCGTCGGCTGGCGCCGGGCACGGAGCTGCCCGAGCTGAAGCGGCGGGCATCCAAGAGCGAATACAGCGAAGACGACGTCGAGGCCTGGACGCCCGGCGCACTCGGTGAACGAGTGGTGAGCCCGAAGAGCCTGCGCAAGCGGGTGCGGGAGGCATCCGAGTCCGCGCGGCTGGCCCGCGAACGCGACGCAGCACCCTCCGACGGCGGAGCCGAGGGACATCAGGCCGTCGACTAGCATGGGATGCCGGAGCGCTCGGACCGCCCTGCCTGCCCTGGCCGCCCCTGACCCCTCGTCCCTCGTCGAAAGAGGAATCGTGCGCACACTCCTGGCACGCACAGCACCGACACGCTCGGTGCCGCTCACCGCACGCGCTCGTCGCATCGGCACGGTGATCGCCGCGGCGGCACTCGTGGGCGTCGGGCTGACCGGATGCTCGGCCGCGTCGGCGAGCT
Organism: Humibacter ginsengiterrae; assembly: GCF_054780115.1. Classification (NCBI taxonomy): domain Bacteria; kingdom Bacillati; phylum Actinomycetota; class Actinomycetes; order Micrococcales; family Microbacteriaceae; genus Humibacter; species Humibacter ginsengiterrae. The sequence goes on along the minus strand of NZ_BAAGWY010000005.1, from coordinate 190,546 downwards.
CCTGCGTGCAGCCGGGGGATGCGTCTCAACTGGTCCACACGTCGGGCGCGTTCGGCTCGCCGCACGCGTCGTTCCCGCACCCGATCGACACGAGCACGCTGCAGAAGAGCACGGTGAAGACCGGCTCGGGCAACACCATCGGCAAGGGCCAGATGGTCAGGTTCACGCTGGCGCACTACGACGCATCGACCGGCAAGTCCGTCGAGACGTTCCCGGCCGCTGTGCCCGCGGGCGGGAAGAGCTCGCTGCCCGGCCTTCAGAAGGCGTTGCTGTGCACCACAGTCGGATCGCGCATCGTGGTCACGGGAACCGAGGCCGACATCGCCGGCAGCCAGGGGTCGGCAGACCAGGCTGTGGTGCTCGTCGTCGACGTCGAGAAGGCCTACCCCTCGCGCGCGACCGGCTCTCCGCGACCGGGACAGCCCGGCATGCCCACCGTGGTCCTTGCACCGAACGGCCAGCCCGGCATCAAGATCACCGAGAACACCGTGCCCACGAAGCTGCGCACGGCCGTGCTCCGACAGGGTTCGGGCGCCGTCGTGAAGAAGGTCGATTCCTCTAGCGGGGTGCTGGTGAACTACACCGCGGTCACGTACAACGACCCCACCTCCGTCGCCGGATCCAGCTGGGTGGACGGGTCTCCCGTCGTCTGGCCGACCACGGATTCCAGCGGCTTCACCCCGCCCGCCGATGTGGTGAAGCAACTCGTCGGCCAGAACGTCGGAAGCCAGGTGCTCGTCGTCACACCGGGCAGCAACGCCACGGCGTACGTGATCGACATCCTCGGCATCTGGAAGTAGCGCGACGGGCATCATCGCGCTCACGCGGTCCGAGGCGGCGACCTCATAGGATTGCCTGCGTGTCCCCACAGAAGGTCCCCGTCGAGGAGCGCTTGTTCTCGCTTGTGCTCACCCTCGTCGCCACCGAAGCGGGGCTGACGAAGGGCGAGATCCTCTCCAGCGTGCAGGGCTACAACTCCCGGTACCGGGAGGGCGGCGACAATAGCGCACTCGAGCGGCAGTTCGAACGCGACAAAGACGACATCCGCGAGCTCGGCATCCCTCTGGAGACGGTCGAAGACCCTGGGGATCCCGGCAACAATCAGGGCCTGCGCTATCGCATTCCCAAAGCGGCATACGATCTGCCCGCCGACATCACGTTCTCTCCGCAGGAGATGGCGCTGCTCCGCCTCGCCGCCACCGTCTGGCGGGAAGGGTCCCTCTCGGCGGACTCCCGCAGGGCGATCATGAAGCTGCGCACGCTGGGCGTCGAGGCCGACGACCCGCTGGTCGGGTTCGCTCCCCGCGTGCGCACCAGGGAGGCCGCATTCGAACCGTTCGAGGTCGCCCTGGAGCGCAGCGTCGTCGTGAACTTCGACTACCTGAAGCCGGGGGAGACCGAGGCGACCAAGCGTGTCGTCGAGCCGCTCGCGCTCGTCCAGTTCCACGGACGCTGGCTGCTGCACGCCCATGACAAAGGAGTGGATGCCCCGCGCACCTTTCTGCTCTCGCGCGTGATCGGCCGCCCGCGAGTCACCCAGGTCGGGTTCACGCGGCGCGGCACCGACTACGCCTCGCACGCGATCGACGAGCTGCAGAAGATCTGGGACCGCAATCAGGCCGAGCTCGACGTGCTCCCCGGAACGGATGCCTGGGTGCGGCTGAGCAAGCGCGAAGACGCGCGCCGCAATGATGACGGCAACCTGCTTGTGCACTACTCCGACACGGCGCTCCTCGCCGACGAGCTCGCCGGTTATGGCCCCGAGGTGCGCGTGATCTGGCCGCAGCGCCTCGTGGACGCGGTGCGCGAACGCTTGCGTACGACACTGATGGCGCACACGGCGAACACCGGCGCGGGGGAGGTGGATGCCCGTGGCTGAGCCTGCCGGTCCCCGCGACGCCCGCGACAAGCTCGCCCTGCTGCTCTCGCTCATCCCGTACCTGATGGATCACGAGAGCGCGTCCGTCGACGAGGTCGCTGCCGCGTTCGACGTCTCGCCGAAGCAGATCCGCGACGCCGTCTATCTGATCGCGGTCTCCGGCCTGCCTGGCGAATCGCATTCGTATCTGCCCGGCGACCTGTTCGACATCGACTGGGACGAACTGGAGCAGCACGATCGGATCGCGCTCACGCACACCGTGGCGATAGACGACACGCCGCGGCTCTCGGCACGCGAGGCCGCAGCCCTGATCGCGGGCCTGCAGTATCTCAGCTCGCTGCCCGAGCACGCCGACCGCGATGCCATGTCCTCGCTGATGGCCAAGCTCGAACGCGGAACGGCCGCGGGCGCCGCCCAGGTCGCGGTCGCCCCTGCGGCACTTCGCGACACCGTCGCCACTATCAGGGAGGCGATCGAGAAGAGGACGCAGGTCGACCTCGACTATGTCAGCGCCCGCGGCGACTCCGAACGGCGCACGGTCGATCCGTTGCGCATCGAGTCCGTGAACGACGACTGGTACCTGCGCGGGTGGTGCCATCTGCGCGAGGCGGTGCGCACCTTCCGCCTCGACCGCATCGACCACCTCGTCTCGACGGGGCAACCGATCAGCGAGCACGCCGCACACGTCGTGCTGCCGGAGCGGCTGTTCCAGGGCTCGGCCGAAGACCTCACGGTGTCTGTCGACGTCGTCGCGGCCGCGCTGCCGCTGATCGCCGACTACATTCCCGACGATGCTGCGCGCATCCAGGACGGCGACGTCGTGCACACCAAGGTTCGGGTGGCGCACTATCACGGGCTGAAGCGCATGGTGGCCCGGTTCGCCGGCCAGGTCACGGTCACCGCTCCGGAGGAGGCGCGGATCGCGGTGGCGGACTGGGCACGCGCAGGTGCAGCCCGTTACGAGGATCCGACCACCTAGCGACCGACTATCGCGGCTGTCGCCGCTCAAGGACTCAATCGGGCCGCCATCGCCTATAGGGTGAAGCAATGCCGTGGTGGTCCTGGCTCGTCATCTGGCTCGTGCTCGTGCTTGCGCTGCTCGGCATGCTCGCGCTGCTCGGGTATCGCTTGTTCGTGAAGGCGATGCGCACGATGAGCGCCCTCGGCGAGCTCGCGGAGAAGACCGAGTTGCTCTCCACCCGCTTCGACGACGATGCCGGCGAACCTGCCTTCCGTCCTGCCGCGCTCGGCCCAGCCCGTGAATACGCGCAGAGGTGGGAGGATCGCCGTGCACGCAGTGCAACGATCAGGCATACTCGACGAGAAGAGAGAGTCCGGCGCGGTAAACTCCTGGTGAGTGCCGATCCGAGTCGGTTCTCCCACCTACTGCGAAAGCGACACTGAAATGCTTGGCGATCTCTTCAGCGGATGGCACATCTGGATCATCCTGCTCATCATCGTGCTCCTGTTCGGCGCGACCCGACTTCCCGCACTGGCGCGGAGCATCGGGCAGTCCACTCGTATCTTCAAGAAGGAGATCCGGGACGGACAGGAAGAAGACGAGGCCGCCGAAGCTGCCAAGTCCTCTAAGACCGACACCAAGGCCGAGCCTTCGACGGCTGACAAGCCGGCCGACAAGATCTAGTCGCCGTGAGCACCGCCGCTCGTACCAAGCGCGGCAGCAATCCCGAAGGCCGGATGTCGCTGGGGGCACACCTCCGGGAACTGAAGAACCGCTTCTTCTGGATCGCAGGTGGAATCCTCGTTGGCGCCATCGCCGGCTGGTTCCTCGAACCGTTCGTGTGGGATGCGATCAGCCTGCCTGTGCATGAGATTGCAAAGACGCAGCATGCCAGCATCAACTGGCCGAACGTGACCGCGGCGTTCGACCTGAAGCTGCAGTTGAGCGTCTACATCGGCATCATCATCACGTCGCCGTTGTGGCTGTACCAGATTTTCGCGTTCCTGACCCCTGGGCTCAACCGCAGGGAGAAGGGCTACACGTTCGGGTTCTTCTTCACCGCGATTCCGCTGTTCCTCGCCGGCTGTGCGGCCGGCTGGTGGGTCGTTCCGCACATCGTGGGCGTGCTGACCAGCTTCGTGCCCAACGGTGAGACCACCCTGTTGGTGGCATCCGACTACTTCAACTTCGTTCTCAAGCTGATCATCGTCGTGGGCATCGCGTTCGTGCTGCCGGTGTTCGTCGTGCTGCTCAACTTCATGCGCGTGATCAGCGCCAAGGCGATCATCAAGTCGTGGCGGTGGGCGATTCTCGTGATCATGGTCTTCACTGCGATCGCGACGCCGTCCGCCGACGTCATCTCGATGTTCCTGCTCGCCCTTCCGCTGATCGTGCTCTACCTTCTGGCCTGGGCCGTCGCGTGGATACACGACCGCAGAGATGCGAAGCGTGCGCTCGACATCGACGCCGAGCTCGCGGCGGGGTAGCGGCGAGCCCCTTAGTCTGAACGGGTGACCGAGCAGCTCTCGCCCGCCGATCGTTTCGCGGCGTCGCGGAGCCGTGTCGGACATCCGCGGCTCGAGGAGTTCCGGCAACACCAGCGGTTCGACCTCGACCCGTTCCAGCGCGAGGCGTGTGGCGCCCTCGAGGACGGCCACAGCGTACTCGTCGCCGCGCCGACGGGCGCCGGCAAGACCGTCGTGGCGGCGTTCGCAGTTGCTCTCGCGATGCGGCATCCCAGCGCCAAGGTCTTTTACACCACGCCGATGAAGGCGCTGTCCAACCAGAAGTACCAGGAATTCGCCGACGAGTACGGAACGGATGCCGTCGGCCTGCTCACGGGTGACACCAACGTCAATGCCGGCGCCAGGGTGGTGGTCATGACCACCGAGGTGCTCCGGAACATGCTGTATGCGGAGTCGGATCTGCTCACCGACCTCGCCTACGTCGTGATGGACGAGGTGCACTACCTCGCCGATCGGTTCCGGGGCGCGGTGTGGGAAGAGGTGATCATCCACCTGCCGCCCGAGGTGCGCTTGGTGTCGCTGTCGGCGACCGTGTCGAACGCCGAGGAGTTCGGCGACTGGCTGCAGGCCGTTCGCGGCGACACCGACGTGATCGTGTCGGAGAGCAGGCCGGTCCCGCTGGAGCAGCACGTGCTCGTGCGACAGCGTCTGGTCGACCTCTTCGAGTCGGCTGCGCGGGGCGCGGCGAACCGGGTCAATCCTGAGCTGGTGCAGATGGCACGGCTCGGCGGACGTCCGTCCGGATCCCGTCAGTACAGCGACCGCGGCAGACGGCGGGGGCGCGGCAGGCCCGACATGGACAGGCTCGACCGGCCAGAGGTGGTGCGGCTGCTCGACGACCGCAACCTCTTGCCGGCGATCGTGTTCGTGTTCAGCAGGGCCGGCTGCGATCAGGCGGTGTCGCAGGTGCTGCGGTCGGGCATCCGTCTCACCGAGGCGCACGAGCGCGAGCAGATCCGGCTGGTGGCCGAGGGGCGCTGCCGCACGATCGCCGACGAAGACCTCGCAGTGCTCGGCTACTGGGAGTGGTTGGAGGGCCTGCAGCGCGGCGTCGCCGCTCACCACGCAGGTCTGCTTCCCGCGTTCAAGGAGGTGGTCGAGGAACTCTTCCGGCGCAAGCTCGTCAAGGTGGTGTTCGCGACCGAGACGCTCGCTCTCGGCATCAACATGCCGGCACGAACCGTCGTGCTCGAACGGCTGGAGAAATTCAACGGCGAGGCCAGGGTGCCCATCACGCCGGGGGAGTACACGCAGCTGACCGGGCGGGCGGGCCGTCGCGGCATCGACGTCGAGGGGCACTGCGTCATCCAGTGGCGCGACGGGCTGGACCCGCAGGCTGTGGCGGCACTGGCCTCCAGGCGCAGCTACCCGCTGAACTCGAGCTTCCGGCCCACGTACAACATGGCGGTCAACCTCATCGCCCAGTTCGGCAGGAATCGCACCCGCGAGATCCTCGAGTCGTCGTTCGCTCAGTTCCAGGCCGACCGTGCCGTCGTCGATCTCGCCCGCACGGTGCGCAAGCAGGAGGAATCGCTCGCCGGGTACGAGCGGGCCATGCAGTGCCACCTCGGCGACTTCGCCGAGTACGCCGCACTCCGTCGCGAGCTCAGCGATCTGGAGCGCAAGGGTGCCAGGGCAGGCTCGCAGAGCGCCGCCGCTGTTCAGGCGCGCAGCAGGGAGCTGGCCGATCTGAGACGACGCATGAAGAGGCATCCGTGCCACGGATGCGCCGAGCGGGAACAGCACGCACGCTGGGCCGAACGGTGGTGGCGCCTGAAGCGCGAGACGGATGCCCTCACTCGCCAGATCCGTACCCGTACCGGTGCCGTCGCGACGGTCTTCGATCGTGTGACCGAGGTGCTTCTCGAGCTGGGCTATCTCGGGGACCGCGACGGCTCGCTCGCCCCCACTCAGCACGGCCGCGTGCTGGCCCGGATATACGGCGAACGAGACCTGCTGGTCGCGGAGTGCCTGAGACGCAACGTGTGGGCAGAGTTGGATGCGCCCGGTCTTGCAGCGATGATCTGCGCGCTCGTGTTCGAGCCGCGGCGCGACGAGCCGAATCCCGCCGAGCGGTTCCTGCCGCGCGGGGCATTCCGGGAGGTGCTGCAGAAGACAGAAGAGCTGTGGGCGCGCCTGGACGACCTGGAGCGGGAGCACCGGCTGCCGGGCAGCGACCCACTGGCGACCGCGCTGTGCGTGGCGATGCACCAGTGGGCATCCGGGCGTCCGCTGGCCGCCGTGCTGGCGGAGGCCGACCTGCCCGCAGGGGACTTCGTGCGCTGGGCGAAGCAGGTGATCGATCTGCTCGACCAGCTTTCCGGCGTCGCCACGGGCCCTCTGGCACCCGTGGCGAGGGACGCCCTGGTCGCGGTGCGACGGGGGATCGTGGCGTACTCCGGCGTCGGATGAGGAACCGGGCCATGCGCTCGGCGAGCACCATGCCCCGTTCCCCTATGCTCGCATCGTGACTTCGCCCGCCCGCCCGCTCACTCCGCTGTGGCTGGCGATCATCCTCGGCGCAGGCGGGGGAGTGGTGTACGACGGAGCGTTCCCGGCGATCGACGTGTGGCCGCTCGCGTTCGTAGGCCTGGCGCTCATGCTCGTCGCCCTCGCCGGGCGCTCCATCGGTGCCGCCGTGCTGGTCGGATTCCTGTCCGGGCTGACCTTCTACCTCACCCAGGTGTCGTGGACCGCGCTGTATCTGGGACCCGTGCCGTGGATCGCGTTGTCGGTCTTCGAGTCGTTGCTTTTCGCGCTCGGGGCCGTGGCGATCGCGCTGGCTTACCGCTGGGTGGCGCGAGCCTTTCCGTCCGCGCTCGGTCGTCTGGGACTCCTCCCGGTCATCGTCGCCGGCCTCTGGACCGGCAGGGAGTGGCTCTCCGGCAACTGGCCGTACGGCGGCTTCGCCTGGGGTCGCGCAGCTCTCTCGCAGTCGGAGAGCCCGTTCGCCCACCTCGTCGCGTGGTTCGGCCTCTCCGGCGTCTCCTTCCTCATCGTCTGGATCGTCGCCCTGGCCATCGAGTGCGCACGCTTGAAGAAGCATCCGTTTGCGCAGATGCCTGCGAACAAGACGGATGCCTCGGCCGAGCACCCCGGTGTACGAACCGGTGTCGCGGTCGCGGCCATCGCGCTCGTGCTCGCCGTTCCACTCTGGCCGGCCACCATCTCGGGAAGCACGAGGATCGGCGCTGTGCAAGGAAATGGGCCAGCGGGATACTTCGATCGCGCTCAGCCAGGCGACGTGATGAACGCGCAGATCGCGGCGACCCGGCCCCTGATCGGCAAGGCGGTCGACATGGTCGTGTGGCCGGAGGGCAGTGCCGACATCGATCCCACCAGGGACTGGTCGTCTGCCGCCGTGCTCGACAATCTCAGCACGCAGCTGCACGCCCCGATGATCGTGGGCACGATCACGTACCGGCACGGCAAGTACTACAACTCGTCGCTGCTCTGGAAGGCCGGGAAGGGCGCGGTCGCCATCTACGACAAGCGACACCCGGTGCCGTTCGGCGAGTACGTGCCCGACCGTTCGTTCTGGATGCCGTTCGCACCGAGTCTGCTCAGCCTGATCGGCCGCCAGTACACGCCGGGAACCCGCAGCAACGTGTTCGATGTGGACGGGGTAAGGGCAGGCATCTCGATCTGCTTCGACATCGTCGACGATCAGCTCACCACCGACATGATGGACGGCGGGGCACAGGTCATCCTGGCGCAGACCAACAATGCCGATTTCGGGCGCACGAAGGAGAACATGCAGCAGCTCGCAATCGCGCGACTGCGTGCCGTGGAGACCGGCCGGAGTCTGGTGAACATCTCCACAGTGGGAACGAGCCAGATCATCGATCCGGACGGCCGAACGATCGCGCAGATTCCTGCCTACAAACCGGGCGCGATGCTGGCGGATGTTCCTCTGGGCACCACGACAACGCCTGCGACTTTACTCAGCCGCGCCTGGGAAGTGCTGGCGTGCGGACTCGGTCTCGGCGGACTGGTGGTGGCGGCCATCACGATGCCGCGCACGCGTCACCGCCGGTCGCGCTGAGGCGCCTCACACGAAAACGCAGCCTGCCGGAGCAGGCTGCGTCACCATCCGGCCGGGATTGCACCCGGCTCCTCGGCGCTTCTCGGCCGAGTGCGCCTCAGGCGCCGATCTTGTGCTCTCCGCGGCGTGCGCGCAGATAGGCGAGACGCTCCTCCAGGAGCTCCTCCAGCTCCGCACGCGTGCGGCGCTCGAGCAGCATGTCCCAGTGACTGCGCGGTGCCTTCACGTCGGAACGGTCCACCTCGACGGGCGCATCGTCCACGAGCAGGGTCGCCTCGTGGCCGCAGTACTTGCACTCCCAGGTCTCGGGAGCCTCGGCATCGGCGGCGAATACGACCTCCGTCTCACGGTCGCAGTTCGAGCACTTGTAGTTGTACGTGGTGCGGGCAGAGAACGTGACGCCCTCTTCGCTCTGCAGGCTCTGAGCACCGAGTCTCATGCCTCGCAAGCTGCGATCTGCCATTGTGTGGTCTCCTCTCGCGATGCCTCCACACTTATAAACCGTCAAGCTGGGCATTCTCTGCCCGGCACATCCGGAGATTCAGCCTCCTTTCAGGCATTTTCTTCGTTCAGGGTCTCACGAACTCCTAGGTCGCGCCGGGAGATCGGCGCGGGTTGTGCCCCGTGCCGGCATGCAGTATGGCCCGAAGCAGATCGCATCGGTCGGTCACGATGCCGTCGACGCCGAGGGCAAGCAGATCGCGCATCTCATCCGGGTCGTCGATCGTCCACACGTGCACTTCCTTCCCCACCGCGTGCACGGCCCTCACGAACCCGGGGGAGACCACCGTGACGGCGCCACGCCGACGTGGCACCTGCACGGCGTCGACGCCGCGCAGTGCCAGCCGAACGAGCGGGGCGAAGCGCAGCCACGCCCCGATCAGGCAGATCACCACGCCCGGCGTCGACGCGGAGGTGGCCGCACCGGGAAGCGCACGCACGGCCCGGCGCCGTCGACGCTGCCGGAACGAGGTGACCAGCACGCGCGGCTCGGCCCCGGCATCCCGGATGGCCCGGATCGTCGGGAGGAGCGCGGCATCCGTCTTGATGTCGATGTTGAATCGGGCGTTCGGAAAGCAGGCGAGCGCGGTCTCCAGGGTCGTGAGGGCGCCGCCGCCCACCAGGGTCAGGTCGCGAAGACGTTCCCACGGCAGCTGTTCAACCCCAAGCCGAACACCGGCGATGCGCGCCAGGTCGTCGTCGTGGCAGATCACGGCCACGCCGTCAGCGCTGGCGTGCACGTCGGTTTCCAGGATGTCCGTGCCCGCGTCGAGCGCCGCCCGGAACGCGTCGAGCGTGTTCTCCGGTGCATGCAGCGCCAGGCCTCGGTGCGCGATCACGCGAGGCGGAACGCCGTCGAAGTAGCGTGCCGGGTCAGGCATCCGTCCGCGGCGTGGAGTCGGGGTCGGTCGAGGGCCCGGAAGCCGGCGACTGATCTGACGGCGTTGACGGGGATGAGTCGGTTTCGCCGAGGAGGTCCGCGGGCGGCTCTACGAGCTTTTCGACAGGGGTGTCGATGATCTCCTGCACGCTCGTTTCACCCGGTGTCCCCGAGGTCTCGGCGATCCGATCGAGGTCGGCGTAGGACTTCAGCGGCGAAGGCGGTCCCGTACGCGGCTTGCCGTGCGATGCGAAGCCCTCTCCGATGCCCCGCAGAGCCTCGCTCAACTCGCTCGGAATGAACCAGAGCTTGTTCGAAGCGCCCTCCGCGATCTTGGGGAGCGTCTGCAGATACTGGTATGCCAGCAGCAGGTTGTCCGGATTGCCCTCGTGGATGGCGGCGAACACGGTCTCAATCGCCTTCGCCTCACCCTCGGCCACGAGCACAGCCGCCCGCGCCTCGCCTTCCGCGTTCAGGATCGCGGCCTGTCTGTTGCCCTCCGCGGTGAGAATCGCGGACTGCTTCGTGCCCTCCGCGGTGAGGATGAGCGCACGACGGTCACGCTCCGCCCTCATCTGCTTCTCCATCGAGTCCTGGATGGACACCGGCGGGTCGATCGCTTTGAGTTCGACCCGGCTGACCCGGATGCCCCACTTGCCTGTCGACTCGTCGAGAACGGTGCGCAGCTGGCTGTTGATGTTGTCGCGGCTGGTCAGCGTCTCCTCCAGGTTGAGGCCGCCGACGACGTTGCGGAGCGTGGTCGTGGTGAGCTGCTCGACCGCGTTGAGGTAGTTCGCGATCTCGTAGGTTGCGGCACGGGCATCCGTCACCTGAAAGTAGACGACCGTGTCGATGGACACGACAAGGTTGTCCTCCGTGATCACCGGTTGCGGAGGAAAGCTCACCACCTGCTCGCGCAGGTCGATCAGTGGGCGGAGCCGATCGACGAAGGGGACGAGCAGGTTCAGTCCGGGAAGGAGCGTCTTGTGGTAGCGCCCCAATCGCTCGACGACTCCGGCCCTCGCCTGCGGCACGATCCGGATCGCCCGGAACAACGTGACGAGCACGAAGATCAGGATGATCAGTACGACGATCCAGACGATGATCTGCACGACGAGCCCTTCTACAGAGGTCATGAGGTGGTTTTCCCTGCCGGGACGACGACGGCCGTCGCCCCTTCGATCGCGGTCACGTGCACCAGTTCTCCCGGTTCCACGTGTCGCGGCACGCCGGATGCGTCGACATCTGCCAGCCGCGACGTCCACACCTCGCCGTTGGCCAGTCTCACGAGACCCCTGCCGTCGTTACCGAACGACTCCACAACCCTGCCCTCCTGGCCGAGAAGAGCGGCGACGTTGCTCCTGGCCGGGTCTCCACCACGGCGAAGGGCACGCAGCAGCGGGGGCCGGAGCAGGAACAGCAGCAGGATCGAAAGCACCGCCGCGACGAGGATCTGAGCCCACCACGGAAATCCGAACAGACCGCTGATCAGTCCCCCGAGAGAGCCGATCGCCAGCATCAGGAAGACGAAGTCCAGCGAGAGCATCTCGACGATGACGAAGACCAGGATCAGAACGAGCCAGCCGATCCACGCGTAAGACGAAACGACATCCATGTCGCACACGCTCCTTTCGCGCCTGGTCAGACGCTATCAGCATGCGGCCTCAGCCCCACGATGGCGCGGTCGGCGGCGGGCGAGCCGGTCACGACGACGCCCGACGACCGGCCTGAGATACTGTCCTGGTGCCCTTCGCAGGGCCTTACAGCACTGGCAGCACAAGGAGAACTTCATCGTGAGCAACCCTCTCGCCCCGTCGTCACTGTCCGGAAAGCGGGCCCTCGTGACCGGTTCCTCCCGAGGCATCGGAGCGGACACCGTCGGATACTTCGCCGAGGCGGGCGCGAGCGTCGTCATCAACTACCGCAACAAGGAGGCACGGGCACGTAAGCTCGCGGACTCGATCCAGGCATCCGGCGGCACCGCCATCGTGGTCGGGGCGGATCTCACCGACACCGACTCGGTCGCAGCCATGTTCGAGAAGGTTCAGCGCGAGTTCGGCGGCCTCGACATCCTCGTGCTGAACGCATCCGGCGGAATGGAGTCCGGCATGGAGGCGGACTACGCGCTCAAGCTCAATCGCGACGCCCAGGTGAACGTGCTGAACGCGGCGCTGCCGCTCCTCGGCGAGGGATCCCGCGTGGTCTTCGTCACCAGTCACCAGGCGCACTTCATCCGCAGCACGCCGACCATGCCTGAGTACGAGCCGGTGGCGCTGAGCAAACGGGCAGGCGAAGACGCACTGCGCGAGCTCATTCCCGAGCTGGATGCCCGCGGCATCGGTTTCGTCGTCGTCTCCGGCGACATGATCGAGGGCACGATCACCGCCACGCTGCTCGAACGTGCGAATCCCGGCGCTATTCAGCAGCGCAAGGAAGCGGCAGGACGCCTGTACAACGTGAGCGAGTTCGCCGCTGAGGTTGCGAAGGCCGCCGTCGAGCCGGTTCCGGATGACCACACTCGTCTCATCGGTGACGTCACGGATTTCACGGCGGAGGCCTGACCGCGTGAAAGCCGAAGACATCACCCGTCTGGTCTCAGTCTCGAGCCCCACTCTGAGCCCGGACGGCGGTACCGCCGTCGTGGCCGCGGCGCATCCCGACCTCGACGCCGACGCCTACGTGGGGCAGCTCTGGTCCGTCGACGTGAAGGGGAGCACCTCGCCGCGGCGGATCACCCGCGGCTTCCGCGACGCCGCACCGCAGTTCTCGCCGGACGGCTCGGCCATCGCCTTCCTCCGCGCAGAACCCGGCAAGCCGGCACAGCTGCACGTCATGGCCACGACGGGCGGCGAGCCGATCCAGGTCACCGACCGCAAGCTGGGTGTCTCGGAGTTCGCCTGGTCGCCCGACGGGTCGATGTTCGCGTTCGTCTCCAGAGAGCCGGAGCACGGCCGTTACGGCACCGTGGAGGGCGTCGACCCGGCCGCCGAACCAGCACGTCGCATCACCACCTACCGCTACTCGGCGAACGGTGTCGGCTGGATGCGGGATCGTCGCAGCCAAGTGTTCGTCGTTCCCGTGCCCGACCTGTGCGCCGCGCCCGTCGTGCAGCCCGTCGCATCCTCCGATGGCGTGGCAGAACCGCGGCCCGCTGTGGTCGAGCCGCGCCCGCTGACGAACGACGACGCAGAGCACGGCGCCATCGCCTTCACTGCAGACGGCCGGCATGTGGCGGTGGTCTCCGACGGGCACCCTGGTGCCGACGACGATCTGCGCTCGATCCTCACGCTCGTGCCCGTCGACGGCGGCGAGTCCATCTCAGTCGTCGGGCCGGAGGCGAATCTGTCTCTCGGGGAGAGCGCTGGCGCGGTCGCCGTCACGGAGGAGGGCTCGCTGTACTTCGTCGCACAGCACGTGGGGGAGTCGGGGCGGGACTTCGTCGCCCGCAACTCCGGCCTCTATCTGGTGAAGTCGGTGGGGGAGCAGCCGATCCGCCTCACCGATGACGAGACGGTCGACCTTACCGGGAGCGATGTTGTGCTGTCACCGCACGGCGCACTCGTGCGGAACGCGGAACGGGGTCGGGTCACGCTGCTCGCGGTCGGACCCGACGGAGTGGTCACCACATTGGTGCGCGACCGGGAGGTGACCGGTGCTGCCTCGGCGGGGCAGACCGTCGCGTTCTCGTTCCAGTCCGAGTCGACGTTCGGCGACTTCGCGGTCGTCGATGTCGCCCGCCTCGAGCATGAGGACGCGCATGATGACGCCGTCCGGGTGCTCACCGACTTCTCTACCGAGCTGCGAGCGACGGGCATCCGTACGCCGATCGAGTTCGAGGCGACCGGCCGCGACGGCTATTCCGTGCATGGCTGGGTGGTGCTGCCGGAGGGGGAGGGGCCGCATCCGGTGCTTCTCAACATCCATGGCGGGCCCTATGCGCAGTACTCCGTTCACGTGTTCGACGAGTCGCAGGTCTACGCGGACGCCGGCTACGCCGTCGTCTACTGCAACCCGAGGGGCTCGGCCGGGTACGGCCAGGAGCACGGGCGCGCGATCAAGGGCCGCATGGGCACCGTCGACCTGGACGACGTGCTGGACTTTCTGGATGCCGCGGTGGCGGCGCATCCCGACCTCGACGGTGAGCGGGTGGGCATTCTCGGCGGCTCGTACGGCGGCTATCTCACGGCGTGGACCATCGCGCACGACCATCGGTTCGCGGCGGCCATCGTCGAGCGAGGTTACCTCGACCCGCGGTTCTTCTTCGGGACGAGCGACATCGGCTCGTTCTTCGGCGAGGAGTACAACGGCGCCGATCCCGAGCTCATCGCGGCGCAGAGCCCCCAGGCGCACGTCGGCGACGTTCGCACGCCGACTCTGGTGATGCACTCGGAGAACGACCTGCGCTGTCCGCTCAGCCAAGCGGAGCGCTATTTCGCCTCGCTGAAGCGCGGCGGGGTGGAGACGGAGCTCGTCGTCTTTCCCGGTGAGGATCACGAGCTCAGCCGATCGGGCAGGCCGCGCCATCGCGTACAGCGATTCGCGATCATCCTCGACTGGTGGGCACGCCACCTTCCCACGGTGCGGAACCATCGCTCCGAGCCAGTGGCTTGAGCTCGCATCCCCGGGATTGAGCCCGTCGAACCCCCAACACGAAGAAAGGCGCCGGCCCTCGAGGGCCGGCGCCTTTCTTCGACTTGCAGGAACTACGTCACGCAGCCTTGAACGTGAACGCGCGAAGGATCTGGATGATGCCGAGCACCACGAGCGAGATGCCCAGCAGCCACCACAGCACCACGGCGCCCCAGAGCGGCGAGAACAGCAGGATGATGCCCGCGATGATGCTCAGGATCGCGAAGAACAGCGACCAGCCACGCGACGTGGAGGTCCCTAGCGCGGTGAGCGCGACCACGCCCTCGACGATCCACATGATCCCCACGAGGATGCCGACGAACACGGCGAGCCACACCGCGGTCTGGGCGAGTTCGGTGAAGGCGATGATGCCGGCGATGATGAACAAGATGCCGAGGATGATGTGGCCGACGCGCGACCAGCCGCTCATCGACTTGGAGAAGATGCCGAGACCGGCGTAGACCAGTCCGCCGACGATCGCGTACGCCGCGATGACGGCTGTCAGGGCGACGGCGGCGTGACCGGGCCAGACCAAGATGATGATGCCGACGATGAGCGCGACGAGGCCGCCGACTCCGAATGCCGTGCGGATGCCGTTCACCGCGGTTCTCGCGACGGAACTTTCAGCGGACATGGAGGCTACCTTTCCTGTGAGAAAGCTGTGAGCTTTGTCGTGAGCCTAGCCTCGGGTGTCGCCGAATCGTGGTTCATTCGCCGCAAATCACCCGATTCGTGTCGCGGTCGCAACCATGGACTCTGAGAGCACGTGGCCATCAGGCGTGGCAGAGGACTCGTTCAGGCGTTCGCAGGCCGGTCGTCGTGTCGCGCTGCGAACAACGGCGAGAACAGGACGATGAGCGCAGCGACCAAGAAGATCGCTGCGCCGATTCCGATGGTCACGCGGTAGCCGAGCAAGGTTGCGAGGACTCCGGTGAGGAGTGCTCCGAAGAAGAAGACCACCCGATTGATCGTGCGGATGGTCGAGTTCATCCGCCCCTGGATTGCGTCGGGTGCGACTGATTGCCGGTATCCGGTGTCGTTCGGGTCCTCGATACCCATCGAGAGGCAATAGAGGAACTGGGCCGCAGCCACGAGCGTGACCAGCACAAAGCCGCCGCTTGCCACGTTCACGGGCACGACGGCGAGTGCGAGCCAGGGCACGACGACAAGGGCACGGGCGAGGAAGATCGCACGTCCCGCACCGAGCCATGCACCGAGCCGCGGCGCGATGAGTGCACCCAGGAACCCGCCTGCTCCACCGAATGTGAGAGCCAGACCGTATTCCCACGGTTGGAGTCGGAGTTGCCGGAGAACGAAGACTGCGAACACTGTCGCCACGATGCTGTTGCCGAGGAACCACGTGTGGATCGAAAGTGCCAGCGGGCGCAGTGTGCGGTGCGTGTAGGTGTAACGCATGCCCTCGGCGATGTCGTGCCCGATGTGACGGCCGGGCTCGCGGGGACCGGCCTTGGGCTCGTCGACCTTGATCCGGGATTGGAGCACGGCCGAGACGGCGGTGAAGATCGCGTCGAACACGAACAGGAGGGGCGCACCGAGGGCGTTCAACAGCGCGCCGCCGAGCGCCGGACCTGCGGTTCCGGCCACCGTCTCGATCTGCCCAAGGCGTGCATTGGCGATGACGAGAGCCTCGCGGGGGACGACCCTCGGGAGAAGCGGCTGTTCGGCTGAGTGCGCGAACAAGACAAGTACTCCGAGCACAAGCGTGACGATCGCGACCGACCAGAAGCTGAGAGTGTTGGTGAGTATCAGGACCGGGATCGAGGCCAGAGCGATCGTCCGGCCGACGCTTGTGAGAACAAGCGTCGGCTGGCGTCGCCAGCGGTCCATGAGAGCGCCGATGATCAGTCCTAGGAACAGGTACGGCACGACGCTGAGCGCGCTCAGGATGCTGATCTGAGCGGCAGATGCGTGCAGGACCGAAACGACCAGGACGTTGAACGCCACGCCGGAAATGGCGCTACCGAACGCTCGGATGCTGCTGGCGCTCCAGAACAAGGCGAACGCCGGGTGTCGAAGAATCTCGCGCCGACGCGAGGCGATGACTGACGGCGTGTTCGGATCATTGTCGTCATCGCCCACGCGGCCAGCCTAACCATCGCCGGCCGGCGGACCACAGGACCTGGAATGCTGCTCATCGACTCACGCAGGTCGACACCGGTCGCGCCGCAACTCCCGCTGGTTTATGACCGATAATGCACATTATGTCAGTTCAACTGCTGCGTCTCCGCGGATTCGGCGGCTGTGGCGGGATGGGAAGCGCGACGCTGTCGGTCACATTGGGTGGTCGTTGTCGGTGGCGTTCTGTGGCCATACGGCGTTCAGCACCCGCTCGGGCCAGTCGTCCGGTACTCCGGCCGTGGTGACGTATTGGCCGTAGAACGAGCCTATGAGCATGCTCGTGAGCACGTCGAAGTCGATCTGGTCCGGGAAGTCCCCGGCTGAGAGTGCTTGGCGAAGTAGCGCCCGCCGAGGCTCGACGAGGGTCGTCTTGAAGAGGTCGAGCAGTTCGGGGTGGCGTTCCTCTTCCGCGAGCAATGAACCCAGGATGGCCATCGCGGGCGCGGCCCGCAGGTTGCTGTGGAAGTTCTGCAGGATCGCCAGCGCGTGAGCCCGTGGGGTGACCGCTTCGTCAGGGGGCTCTTCGACCCGTAATGATCGGATCACTGCGGCCGCCAATTCCGCTTTGTTCCGATACCGGCGTCGCAGGCTTGGCACGGTGGTCCCGGCGGCGGTGGCGACGGATTCCAGAGACATGCGGGCGAAGCCGAGGTCGCCGAACTGGTGCACCGCGGTCGAGAGGATGCTTTGGTCCAGGGCAGGGTTCCTCGGCCGCCCGACCCTGGTTTCGGGAGTACTCATTACGTTACGATGGTACTCCGGAACATAATTGCCGACGGAGAGGATCGCCATGGTCGAGTCGTTGCCCCCAACTGCTGTCGTCCGTGTTTCACGTGTCACCTTCGATCCCGGCCTCTTCGATGAGGTCGTCGCAGCAGACATGAAGATCTCGGAGTACCTGATCCCCGCCATTCGCTCGTTACCAGGGCTTGTGCACTACTTCGCGGGGGAATCGCCGGACGGTTCATTCGTACACATCAGCATCTGGGATTCCGAGGAGCACGCTGAGCAAATGGGCCGGCTGAAGGAAATGATCGTCACCGCGCGTGGAGACTTCACAGCCGTCGGCGTCGACTTCAGCCCAGAGCACGCCTCGATCGTCAACTATCCGATCACCTGGACCATTTGACCCAGCCTGATTGTCGGGCTCAGGCGTGCGGTAAGAGCACAATGACGCCTAGGGGTCACCAAGCTCGATCGACTGGCCCGCTCGCCACCCGACGCGCGCGATATCGCTGAAGAGCTAGGTCGTTGAGGTCGCCTCGACCGCGTAGAGTCCGGGTGTCTTCGACTCGAAAACGGTGGGATCAGGATGAGCGCTGACGTCCCGACGCACCCGTCACGCCGCAGCCCTGGCGCCTTCGTCATCGTGGCGCCGCTTGAGACGGTGCGGCCGGGCTCGGAGTTCCGCACGAACGCCTGGCCGCTGCACGTCACGCTCGTACCACCGTTCACCACGTCAGTGCCGGCTGAAATCGTTGCCGAGCTCATCGCGTCGGTATGTCGCAGCTTCAGCCCGCTGACCGTCCGCGCTGCAGGACGGGAACTGTTCGGCCGGCGCCGCGACGTGCCTGTCATCACGCTCGAGCCCGACCCCGGACTGCTTCTACTGCACGCGGCACTCATGGATGCGGTCGAACCCGTCGCAGAGCAGCACGCCGACCGCCGCAACGTTCGCGACCGCTACCGACCGCACGTCAGCGTGCAGCGTGGTCGATCCATCGCGCCGAGCCAGCCGGTCGCGATCGGTCGAGTGGCGCTCATCGACCGCAGCCCGGGCCACCAGGCTGGTTTGCGCCGGGTCGTCGCCCTTGCATCACTTGCAGACTGACGGTCCGAGCACCGGGCAAAGTTATCCCCAGATTGCGCTTTCGCCCCTCCCCGACTGGCCGCCGCCGAGACGATGGTTGGCATGTCGACCAGCACAATCCCCATCGTCAAACTCACATCCACGGCAGAACTGCTCGCGTTCATGCCCGTCCTCGCAGGTGTGCCCGTCCGGGGCAGCCTCGTCATCGCTCCGTTCATCGGAAACCGGGCATCACGCGCTCTGCGCATCCCGGTCGAGCCATCGCCCTCCATGGAAACGGCGCGCACCCTCGCATCGGTGGCGCTTGGAGCCCTCTCGAAACTCGACGACTGCGGTAGCGTCTCGGTCGCCGTCTACCGAGACGAGCCGTTCGACCAGATCGGACCGCAGTGGCACGAAGCCTTCGGCGTCGTCCTCGAGCGATTGCACCAGTCCGGCTACCACATCAAGGATGCCGCCATCGTCGCCGCCGACGGGTGGATCCCCTACTTCGAGGGCGATCTCGCAGCTCCTCAGCCGCTGGCGGAGATCGAGGAACACGCGAAGCGGATGCCCGAAGTTCCGCGCTCCGACGCGGTATCGACGTTGCCCGAGACCGATCCGGAACTCGCTCAACGCGTCACAGACGCCCTGTTCGACCGATATATCGATCAGTCCGAGCGAGACTCTTTCGGACGCCTGCGACCAGTCGCACCGCCCAACCCGGTGGACTTCCTCGAAAACGCACTCGCTGACGGGCCGGCCGAGGCCTCCGCCCTGACCCTGGCTCGGCTGATCGCTCAGATCGAGTCCGAGGGCGCCGTCGACCGGACGGTGCTGCAGCTCGCGTTCGGGCGCGCCGCCGGCGCACAGTCATGGTCCGCCACGCTCGAGGTGCGAGCGGCCGCAGCGGAGTCGGGCGTCGAACCGAACGACATCTTGATGGACCGGTATGAGCGCGGAATCTACAGCCGGCGGGATGAGCGGCTGGGAAACCTCCTGACGGGGCAGACGCGCGAGCTCCCCTCGCCTGAGCGGCTGCGCGCCGGCGCCGCCCTGCTCGGCCGCGCGATCGCCCACTGCCCGCTGCCCGAGAAAGCTTGGCTCATGTGCGCTTTCGCGTGGGTGCAATGGGCACTCGGTCTCTCGAACGCGGCTCACGAAACGATCGTGTCGGCGCGGCGCCTCGCTCCCGGCAATTCACTCGCTCCCATGTACCACGCCATGTTCGACCGCTTGACGCCCGAGTGGATCTTCACATCAATGCCGTCAAACCGGGCAGCGCGGCGTCGGGCGAAAAAGAAGTACCGGTGAGGTCGACCACAGAGGTGCCGTCATCCACCGTCTCGTTACGAGGCAGAGAATCCCGACTCGACCAGCGCGGCCAAACGGTCGACGGCTTCCTTGCCCGTCGCATCCTCCGCTGCGATCTCCACGGTTGCACCCTGCGTCAGCCCGAGGGACAGGATGCTCAGCAGGCTGCGGGCATCCTTGCCGTTCACCGTCACCCGCTGCCCAAGGCTGGCCGCAAGCTTGACGAACTCCGCCGCCGGGCGCGCATGCAGGCCATCCGGGTTGATCAGCGTCGCGGTACGCACGTAGCCACGGATCGCCGGCACAGCGCCCGTAGGCGGCATGGACGCGGCTGCCGCGCGCGCCACATCCTGCAGCCCCTCCCCCGTCTGCGACGACACCGCCGCGGCCACGGCCCCTTCGACAAGCGGACCTTGCGCGACGACTGCGCGGGCGGCCCAATCGGGTCCGAGCAGATCGATAGCCGCCTCTGCGCTCAGCACCGCAGAACCCAGATCAGACAACACGACGACGCCGGCGCCCCCATCTGCATCACGAATCGCCGTCATCACCCGCTCGACATCCGTTCCGAGCCGGCCATCCGCAGTTCCCCCCGCGGCGATCACGGTCACGTCGGGCCCCATCTCCGCGGCCAGATCGACCACGCCGCGCGCGATCAAGTCGCTGTGCGAGACGATGACCATCCCAACCAAAGGGTGCGCCGGCACGTCGCTCATGACGCCGCTTCCGCCGCGGCCTTCAGGATGATCGCGGTCGATACCGCACCCGGGTCGCGGTGGCCGACGGCCCGCTCCCCCAGATAGCTCGCCCTCCCTTTGTGCGGAAGCAATTCGTCGGTGGATGCCGCACCCTCCTCTGCACCGGCCGCCGCGGCGAACAGCACACGCACTGCATCGTCACCCGCGGCCACGGCGCCGCGCGCCGTCCGGACAGCAGCGGCCCAGGCATCCACCATCGTCTTGTCACCCGCCGCAGCGTGACCGCGCTCCTCGATCCCGCGAAGCGCCGCGTCGGTGAGGTCCACGACATCGGAGGCGCTCAATTCGACGTGGCCAGAAACCGCATCGGACGCACGCAGGAAGGCGGTCCCGTACAAAGGCCCTGCGGCGCCTCCGACCGACGAGATGAGCTTCATCGCCGCGGTGCGCAGCACATCCGATGGAGCCGCCCCGCCCGCGACCTCGTCGAGCGCGGCGCGCACGGCGATGAATCCCCGGTTCATGTTCTCGCCGTGGTCGCCGTCGCCGATCGCCCTGTCGAGCTCGTTGAGCTCACTCGACCGCTCGCCGATCTCATCCGCTGCGCGCGCCAGCCACACCCTCGCCCATGCGGTGTCCAGTGTCATGTCGTCCTCACCCGTTCCCGTCCGCAGAACATCCCGCAAACATAGACAATGCTGTGCACCGTGTTCACACTCCCCAACTCAGCGCTGCGGTGTGCACCGGTGCGTCCCAGAGGCCGAGCAGCTCGTCGTCCACTGTGAGCAGGGTCACCGAGAACCCTGCCATGTCGAGCGATGTCACGTACGATCCGACCAGCGACCGAGCAATCCGCACGCCGGACGCATCCAGCCTCTCGGCGACCCGCCGGTACACCACATAGAGCTCGGCGACCGGTGTCGCTCCCATGCCGTTGACGAGCACGACCACCCGCTCCCCCGGCTCGCGCGGCAGGTCGTGCAGAACGGCCTCCAGCACACGGTCGGCCAGCTCGTCCGCCGAGGCCATGGGCGCACGGGCGCGACCTCGCTCTCCGTGGATGCCGATGCCGAACTCGATCTCGTCCGCGCCGAGTTCGAAACTCTGCTTGCCCGAGTGCGGAACGGTCGGCGCACCGATCGCGACACCCATCGACCGCGCCGATGCCACGAGTCGCGTCGTCAGCGCCTCGAGTTCACCGATGCCGTCGCCGCGTTCCGCTGCCGCACCGACGATCTTCTCAATCAGCACGGTTCCCGCCACGCCACGTCTCCCGGCCGTGAACTCGGAGTTCTGCACCGCAACGTCGTCGTCGATGACGACGGTGCGCACGAGAATGCCCTCCGCCGCGGCGAACTCGGCCGCTGTCTCGAAGTTGAGCACGTCGCCCGTGTAGTTCTTCACCAGGTACAGAACGCCTGACCCCTGGTCCACCGCGCGGGTGGCCGCCAGGATCGGATCCGGCGTCGGCGACGTGAACACCTCACCGGGCACGGCGGCATCCAGCATGCCTCGACCGACGAAGCCGGCGTGCAAAGGCTCGTGGCCGCTGCCACCACCCGAGACGATGCCCACCTTCCCTGGAACGAGCTTCGACCGCACGACGTACGTCGGCGCGGTGCTCACCCGTACGAGGTCTCCGTGTGCACGTGCGAAACCTGCCAGCGACTCAGCCACGAACGACCGAGGGTCGTTCATCAGCTTCTTCATGCTCGGCCTCCGCGGTTCGCAAGCGCCGCTATCGCGACGCCGCGATCCATTCCTCGAGCTTCGCTGCGGCCGCGCCGGAGTCGATCGCGTTCCCCGCGACGCGCAGCTTCTCCGCGAATCGTCCGAGGATGCTGCGCTGCCCGCTTGCCGGATCGGATGCCAGTTCGAACGAGACCAGGCCCGCGGCCGCGTTGAGCAGCACGATGTCGCGCACAGGCCCCCTCTCTCCCGCCAGGACTGCACGCACGACTTCGGCGTTGTGTGCGGCGTCGCCGCCCTTCAGGTCGTCGATGTCGGCTCGAGGGATGCCCAGCTCCCGCGGGTCGATGTCGTGCTCCGTCACGAGGCCTCGCGAAATCTCCCACACGTGGCTGTGCCCGGTCGTCGAAAGCTCATCGAGGCCGTCGTCGCCGCGGAACACGAGGGCCGTCGCTCCACGGGTCTGGAAGACGCCGACGATGAGCGGAACCCGGTCCAGCTGCGCAACGCCGACGGCGGACGCCTCCGGGCGTGCGGGGTTGATCAGCGGACCGAGGATGTTGAAGACGGTTGGGATGCCCAGCTCGCGGCGCACGGCTGCCGCATTCCCGTACCCGGGGTGGAAGAGGGAGGCGAACGCGAAGGTGATGCCCGCGCGTTCGAAGACCTCGGCAACGCGGTCGGCGGGCAGCGCAAGATCCAGCCCGAGCGCAGACAGCACGTCGGAGGAGCCCGATTGCGAGCTCGCCGCCCGGTTGCCGTGCTTGATCACGGGGACACCGCATGCCGCTGCGACGATCGATGCCGTCGTCGACACGTTCACCGTCCCGTAGCGGTCGCCTCCGGTTCCGACGATGTCGAGCGCCATCGGATCCAACGGCAGCGGCACGGCGTGCTCCAGGATCGCGTCGCGGAACCCGACGATCTCGTCGACCGTCTCCCCCTTGGTACGCAGGGCGACCAGGAATCCGGCGAGCTGGGCATCGGTAGCCTCGCCCGTCATGACCTGTTCCATCGCCCACGCCGCATCGGCAACGCTCAGATGTTCACCCTCGAGCACGGTCGAGATGATCGTCGGCCAGGTACGGGTTTCCGCCATACAGGCGATATTAGGGGATTGCAATCCGCCTCATTCGGCGGCCGATTGCGAAAACCGGCCCTCGAAATCGGCCATAATGGGACACGTGACGAGCACCTCGATTTCTCCATCGGTTACGGCGCCGACGATCAACCGCCCCAATGTGGTCGCCGTCGGGACCATCGTCTGGCTGGGCAGCGAGGTGATGTTCTTCGCGGGCCTGTTCGCGATCTACTTCACGCTGCGCTCGACGTCGCCGCAGCTGTGGGCCGCCGAGACGCCTCACCTCAACGTCCCTTACGCCCTGACGAACACGCTCATCCTGGTCGCCAGCTCGTTCACCTGCCAGTTCGGAGTCTTCGCCGCTGAGCGATTCCAGGCCCGCGCCACCGGCCCGAGCCCGCGCCAGTGGGGAATGGCGGAGTGGTTCACGCTCAGCTACGCTCTCGGCGCCATCTTCGTCGCGGGCCAGGTCGTCGAGTACGCCGGCCTCATCAGCGAAGGCGTCGCCATCGATTCGAACGCCTACGGGTCGGCCTTCTACCTGACCACGGGATTCCACGCTCTGCACGTCACCGGCGGCCTCATCGCGATGCTCTTCGTGGTCGGCCGCGCGTTCTCGGTGCGGAGGTTCGGAGACAAGGAGGCGACGAGTTCCATCGTCGTCTCGTACTACTGGCACTTCGTCGACGTCGTCTGGATCGGGCTCTTCCTGGTCATCTACGTCCTCAAATAGAGATCAGGAGCAGGGCAACCCAAATGCGGGAGACAACGCACAAGACCGCTCGCAAGCGCAAGGGCGCACGCCGGCATCCGCTGGCCACCGTCGCACTCATCGCGATCGGGCTCGGTTTGACCGGTGGCGCATACGCCGCGTTCAACGCGACGGGCTCGAGCGCAGACGCCACGGCATC
Organism: Humibacter ginsengiterrae; assembly: GCF_054780115.1. Taxonomy (NCBI): domain Bacteria; kingdom Bacillati; phylum Actinomycetota; class Actinomycetes; order Micrococcales; family Microbacteriaceae; genus Humibacter; species Humibacter ginsengiterrae. The sequence continues at coordinate 166,504 of NZ_BAAGWY010000005.1, read as the reverse complement.
CAGCCAGAGCGACATCGGCGCCGGCAAGAGACTTTTCCAGGCCAACTGCGCCAGCTGTCACGGTCTCGAAGCGCAGGGCACGAGTGACGCTCCCAGCTTGATCGGCGTCGGTGCCGCGGCCGTCGACTTCCAGGTCGGTACGGGCCGTATGCCGATGGCGATGCAGGGGCCGCAGGCCGAGGAGAAGCCGCCGCAGTTCACCCAACAGGACATCGACAAGCTGGCGGCGTACGTGGCATCGCTGGCCCCCGGGCCCGGTATCCCCGGATCCGACATCACCGACCCGAACGGCGACGCGGCCAAGGGCGCCCAGCTGTTCCGCGTGAACTGCGCGATGTGTCACAACGTCGCGGGCGCCGGCGGTGCCCTCACCGAGGGCAAGTACGCTCCCCCGCTGCACGGTGTCTCTCCGACGCACATCTACGAGGCGATGGTCACCGGCCCGCAGAACATGCCGGTCTTCAACGACCGGAACATCTCGCCGGAGGGCAAGAAGGACATCATCACCTACCTGCATTTCATCCAGAACAATCCCTCCCCCGGCGGTTTCGAGCTCGGATCGCTCGGCCCGGTGGCCGAAGGCCTGTTCATCTGGATCTTCGGCCTCGGTTCGATCGTCGCTCTGACGGTCTGGATCACGGCGAAGTCGAACTGATGCGCCCGCGGTTCGCAGGCGCGCGCAAGAAGGAGAGCAATGGCACAGGACGATAACGGCGGCACGGAGATCACGCCCGCCGCCTCGTCGGCCGTCGACCACCGTCCCGGCGACCCGGGAACGGCGGTCATCGTGCAGGACGCCGTGGAGAACCCCGGTTTCCCGCCGCACCGCGCGAGGATCACCGATAAGGACCCGCGCAAGCAGCGCCGCGCCGAGCGCACGATCTACACGCTCTTCTACGTGTCCATCGTCGGAAGCATCTGGGCGATCGCCGCCTACATCGCGTTCCCGATCGAGTCTGGCAAGATCTCCGACGTTCGCTTCAGCACGCTCGCGATAGGCCTGGGCATGGCGCTCGCCCTTCTCGCGATCGGCTTCGGCGCGGTCCACTGGGCCAAGGCACTGATGGTCGACAAGGAGGGCATCGACCTCCGTCACCCCGTGCATGGCTCGGTGGAGACGCGGGAACGAGCCGTCGAGATCTTCAAAGAAGCCGACGCCGAGTCCGGGTTCGGCCGTCGTACCCTGATCCGCAACTCCCTGATCGGTGCACTCGTCGCCTTCCCGCTCCCGGCGGTCGTGCTGTTCCGTGGGCTCGGCCCGCAGAACCAAGACCCGGTGAAGCTCCTCTCCCACACCATGTGGAAGAAGGGAATGCGGCTCACCCGCGATCCTTCCGGAACGCCGATCAAGGCATCCGATGTCACCATCGGATCCGTGTTCCACGTGATGCCCGAAGGGATCAACGACAAGGAGGACGCCCTCGACGAGAAGGCCAAGGCCGCGGTGCTGCTGATGCGCCTCGACCCGAAAGACCTTCACCCGACGCACGGGCGCGCGAGCTGGGCCTATGACGGCATCGTGGCGTACTCCAAGATCTGCACCCACGTCGGATGCCCCGTCGCGCTGTACGAACAGCAGACACATCACCTGCTGTGCCCGTGTCACCAGTCGCAGTTCGACATCACCCACGAGGCACGTGTCATCTTCGGTCCGGCGAGCCGTCCGTTGCCTCAGCTGCCGATCGAAGTGGATTCCGACGGTTATCTCGTCGCGCAGAGCGATTTCCACGAGCCCGTCGGCCCGAGTTTCTGGGAGCGCAATTGACCACCACGACTGCCGCTGAAACCACGGCCCCCAAGCGCAGCTTCACCGCATCCGCCTCGAACTACATCGACGAACGCACCGGCATCTCCGCCGTCGTCAAGGAGTTCGGCCGCAAGATCTTCCCCGACCATTGGTCGTTCCTGCTCGGCGAGATCGCGCTGTACAGCTTCGTCGTCATCCTGATCACCGGAACGTTCCTGACGTTCTTCTTCCAGGCCTCACAGGCCGACGTGATCTATCACGGCTCCTGGGTGCCCTTGAAGGGCATCCAGATGTCAGCCGCCATGAACTCCACGCTCAACATCTCGTTCGATGTGCGCGGCGGCCTCCTGGTTCGCCAGATCCACCACTGGGCGGCGCTGCTGTTCGTGGCCTCCATCGGCCTGCACATGCTGCGCATCTTCTTCACCGGCGCCTTCCGCAAGCCGCGTGAGCTGAACTGGGTGATCGGCTTCACACTGTTCGTGCTGGCGATGGCGGAAGGGTTCACGGGCTATTCGCTCCCCGACGACCTGCTCTCGGGCAACGGTCTGCGCATCATCTCGGGCCTCATCCAGGGCATCCCGGTCATCGGCACGTGGCTCAACTTCCTCATCTTCGGTGGGGAGTTCCCCGGCACCTCGATCGTGGGACGCCTGTACACGCTCCATATCCTGCTGCTACCCGCTCTGGTCGTGGCGTTCATCGCGCTGCACCTCGTGTTCATCGTGGTGCACAAGCACACCCAGTACGCGGGACCAGGCCGTACGCAGCAGAACGTGGCCGGCTACCCCATCCTCCCCGTGTATGCGGCAAAGGCCGGCGGGTTCTTCTTCATCGTGTTCGGAGTGCTCGCCCTGATGGCGTCGCTGTTCACGATCAACCCGATCTGGCTCTACGGTCCCTACGACCCCTCGCCGATCTCGGCGGGCACCCAGCCGGACTGGTACATCGGCTTCGCCGACGGCATGCTGCGTCTGATGCCATCGCACTGGGAGTTCGTCTGGCTGAATCACACCTGGTCGTTGAACGTGTTCATACCCGTGGTCATCCTCGTGGTGTTCCTCGTGCTCGTCGCGATCTACCCGTTCATCGAGGCGTGGATCACCGGTGACAAGCGCGAACACCACATCCTCGATCGGCCGCGCAACCAGGCCACGCGCACTGCAATCGGCGCCGCCGGAGTCACGTTCTACGCCGTCATGTGGGCCGCAGCGAGTTCCGACATCATCGCGACGCACTTCAAGCTGACGATGGAGGGCGTCATCTACTCGCTCCAGATCACGCTGATCCTTGGACCGATCGTCGCCTACTTCGTCACGAAGCGAATCTGTATCGCTCTGCAGAAGAAAGACCGTTCCATCGCGCTGCATGGCTACGAGTCGGGCCGAATCGTGAAGTTGCCGGGCGGCGAATTCATCGAGGTGCACCAGCCGCTCGACGAGTACGAGCGGTGGCGTCTGATCAGCTACGACACGTACCAGCCGCTCATGCTGCGCCCCAACTCCCGCGGCAAGATCACTGCAGGTGCACGACTGCGAGCCGGGATGACCCGGTGGTTCTTCGAAGACCGTCTCGAGCCGGTCACGAAGAACGAGCTCGAGTCCGGGCGCGGTCACCACTGACGCGGTAGCCACCCTCCTCGATCGGGCACCGATGTCACTCACGACGCTGTCGGAGTGGCTTCGGTGCCCGATCTGTTCTGAAGCGCTCTTTCCACTTCCACCCCTCGTCCTGGGCTGTGAGAACGGACATCGCTTCGACGTGAACAAGCGCGGGTACGTCAGCATGCTGGCCTCCCAGCCGCGTATCGCCGGTGACACGCCGCAGATGCTGGATGCGCGCGCCGACCTGCTGGGCAGCGGCGCTTACGACCCTGTCGCCCGTGTCGTCGCGGAGAACGTGCGACGTCCGGGCTCACGGCGGCTCCTCGATGCGGGCTCAGGTACGGGACATTACGCGGCCAGGATCCTCGCCGAGCCGCACTCCCCCGTGAGCGTCCTCGCCGCCGACATCTCCTCGGAGGCTGTGCGACGGTCGGTGAAGCACCTCAGCCGGGAGCACGCGGACGGCCTTGTCGCCGACACCTGGCGACCCCTGCCGATACGGGATCACTCCGCGGACGCGATCATCAACGTATTCGCCCCGCGCAACGCCGGCGAGTTCAGGCGCATCCTCGCCCCGGATGGATGCCTGGTGATTGCGACTCCGAGGCAGGATCATCTGATCGAGTTGCGCCGCGCCATGCCCATGCTCGACGTGCCCGCCAACAAGGCCCAGCACGTCACCGAGGAATTCGCCGGGCACTTCATCCCTGAGCAGCTAACCCCCGTTCGGTACACGCTCGCAGTTTCGCGAGAGATGGCGATCGCTCTGCGCGCGATGGGGCCCGCCGGCCATCACGGCAGCGAGCAGCCGGCTGGCAGCCTGCCCCACGAGGTCACCGTTGCCGTCGACGTGCTGCGGTTCCGTCCCCACCCCTCGTAACGCAAAAAGCGGCCCCCAGGAGATCCCTGGAGGCCGCTACATTAAGCGACTGCCTGTCAGCGGGCGAAGTAGCCCCGGTAGTACTCGTACACCCAACCGACCAGGCTGACGGTGGCGAGAGCACCGCCGATCGGAACGATCCACCATCCCACGGCGATGCCGAGTGCACCGATTGCGGCCGAGAGCCCGAGCATGAACGGCCACCAGCTCCACGGGCTGAAGTGCCCCAACTCTGGGTCGCCGTCATCGATGTTGGCGTCGAGCCGGTCCTCGGGCAGCTCCACACCGTTCTGCGTGGCGTGGGTGCGCATGAGGAAGAACGCGATGAAGACCCCGAGGATCCCGGTCAGCGTCAGAGCCACCGTGCCCACCGGCTCGAGCTGATGGTGCGGGTAGTAGAACCACGACCACACCGTGTAGACGATGGCCATCAGGAAGAAGAAGGCGGCGATGATCCAGAAGACTGTTGCACTGGTACGCATGTCACTTCACCTTTGCATCTGACGCGTCGAGCACCGGAGCGTCCGGAGCATCCTTGCCGGGTCCTACTCCGACGGGAAGACCGACCTCGGGGTGGTTCAGGTCGAACGCCGGCGACTCGCTGCGGATGCGCGGAATCGACGTGAAGTTGTGTCGCGGCGGCGGGCAACTCGTCGCCCACTCCAGCGAGCGGCCATAGCCCCAGGGATCGTTCACGGTCACCTTCGCACCCGTGCGCGCTGTGATGTACACGTTCAGGAAGAACGGGATCATCGAGATCGCGAGGATGCCTGCCCCGATCGTCGACACCTGGTTCATCCAGGTGAAGCCGTCTTGCGGCAAGTAGCTGTAGTAACGACGCGGCATTCCCACCACGCCGAGCCAGTGCTGGATCAGGAAAGTGGTGTGGAAACCGATGAACAGCAACCAGAAATGCCACTTGCCCAGCCGGTCGTTGAGCATCTTGCCGGTCCACTTCGGCCACCAGAAATAGAAGCCGGAGAACATCGCGAACACGACCGTGCCGAACACCACGTAGTGGAAGTGCGCCACTACGAAGTAGGAGTCGGAGACGTGGAAGTCCAGCGGAGGCGACGCCAGGATCACACCGGTGAGACCGCCGAACGTGAACGTCACAAGGAACCCGATCGCCCACAGCATCGGTGCCTCGAAGGTGAGCGAACCGCGGAACATCGTGCCTATCCAGTTGAAGATCTTCACCCCGGTCGGCACCGCGATGAACATCGTCATGAGGGAGAAGAACGGCAGCAGCACCATGCCCGTCACGTACATGTGATGCGCCCACACGCTCACCGAGAGCGCGGCGATGGCGATCGTGGCATACACCAGCGTCTTGTAGCCGAACACCGGTTTTCGGCTGAAGACGGGGAACACCTCGGTCACGATGCCGAAGAACGGCAACGCGATGATGTACACCTCCGGATGCCCGAAGAACCAGAACAGGTGCTGCCACAGGATCGCACCGCCGTTCGCGGCATCGAAGACGTGCGCACCCAGAACACGATCTGCAGCAGCGGCCAGGATCGCGGCCGCCAGCACCGGGAACGCCATCAGCACCAGGATCGAGGTGACCATCGCGTTCCAGGTGAAGATCGGCATCCGGAACATCGTCATACCCGGCGCACGGAGCGTGATCACCGTCGTGATGAAGTTCACCGCACCCAGGATGGTGCCGAAGCCCGATATCGCGAGCCCCATGAACCACATGTTCCCGCCCAGCCCCGGCGAGAACGTCGCTGACGACAACGGCTCATACGCGAACCACCCGAACGAGGCCGCGCCCTGCGGCGTGAGGAATCCGCCGACCGCGATCAGCGAGCCGAAGTTGAAGAGCCAGTACGCCAGCGCATTCAGACGGGGGAAAGCGACATCCGGTGCGCCGATCTGCAACGGCATGATCACGTTGGTGAAGCCGGCGAACAACGGCGTCGCGAACATCAGCAGCATGATCGTGCCGTGCATCGTGAACAGCTGGTTGTACTGCTCGCGCGTCTGCACCACCTGCAAACCCGGCTCGAACAGCTGAGCCCGGATGATCAGGGCCATCACGCCGCCGATGCAGAAGTAGACGAACGACGTGATCAGATACATGTACCCGATCGTCTTGTGATCCGTCGACGTGATCCAGCTGACCAGGATGTTGCCCTTGCGATGGATTCTCGTCCCGCCAAGAGTCTGAACGGATGGCGTGGTCGTCGCGGGGGCCGGTGCTGTAGTCGTACTCATTACTTCGCCGATGCCTTAGTCGTTGTTCTTCGGGGCGCCCGTTCCGGGCTGGTTCAGGTTGCGATCGTCGTTGGAGCCGAGACTGCCGGTGTAACCGCGGTCCCGCAGGTCCTGAATGTGCTGCAGGTACTCGGACTCGGAGACCACCTTGACCTGGAAGAGCATGGCGGAGTGGTACTCGCCGCAGAGCTCGGCGCACTTGCCCTGATAGGTGCCTTCCCGGGTCGGCTCGAAGTACATGTAGTTCGTGTGGCCCGGCATGACGTCCTTCTTGTAGAGGAAGGCCGGAACCCAGAATGAGTGAATGACGTCGCGAGAGTTGAGCTTGATCGTGATCTTCTTGTCGACAGGCAGGTAGAGCGTGGGGAGCTTGGCCTCGACGACCGAGCCGGCGGGAACGTCGGCCTTATCGCTCGGCTGCGCCTGGATGCCCGGGTCGTAGACGTCGTTGGAGAGGTAGTTGAAGTCCCACGACCACTGCTTGGCGTAGACCTGGATGGTCAGGTCGGGGTGCGCATACGGCTTCTCGATCGCGTCCTGATCACGCGTGGTGAAGGCGAAGAAGCCGAGGATCAGGACCAGCGGAACGATGGTGTAGAAGATCTCGATCGGCATGTTGTAGCGCAGCTGCACAGGAAGACCGGTCTGGCCCTTGCGGCGCCGGTACACGATGACGCACCAGATGATCAGGCCCCACACGACGAGTCCGACCAGGAGCAGCACGATCCACGAGGTGACCCATAGGCCGGAGACGCGCTCCGTGTGGTTGGTGACCGGGGTCTTGCCGTTGAATCCGGGTAGGAATCCGTTCAACTGGGACTGCGTGCAGCCGGCCAAGACCAGCGCGACCATTGCTGCGATCGGAAGTGCAGCCCATCGGAAACGGCGATTGTGACGCACCGGTGACCTTTCGAGTGATTCGTGGGCGCAGCGGCATTCGCTGCTGCGATGACCATTGCCTAGCCTATCGCCATCGCGGGGGCCTTCGCGTGCCGGACGCACCTTGCGCCCGGGTGCCGGCATCCTTTCGAAATGTGAAAAGGACCGGCTGATCGGCCGGTCCTTTTCGTCAGATGAGCTCAGTCATCAGTGATCGCGCTTCGCGCTCAACTGACTCCATCGGCTCGGCAAAGCACACAAGCGAGCTTTGCTCTCGCCTCAGTCATCAGTGATCGCGCTTCGCGCTCAACTGACTCCATCGGCTCGGCAAAGCACACAAGCGAGCTTTGCTCTCGCCTCAGTCATCAGTGGAAGCTGTCGCCGCAGGCGCAACTCCCACTCGCGTTGGGGTTGTCGATCGTGAAGCCCTGCTTCTGGATCGTGTCTTCGAAGTCGATGGTGGCGCCGTCGAGGTACGGTGCGCTCATCTTGTCGACGATGACCTCGACTCCGCCGAAGTCGACGGTGGCGTCGCCGTCCATGAAGCGTTCGTCGAAGTACAGCTGGTAGATCAGCCCAGAGCATCCGCCGGGCTGCACGGCCAGGCGCAGACGCAGGTCGTCGCGACCCTCCTGGTTCAGGAGGCTGCGCACCTTGTCTGCGGCGGCATCCGTCAGGAGCACGCCGTGCGCCTTGGACTCGGTCGCCGTGCCGGCGCCGGTGAGAGTGGTCTCGCTCATCGAGTGCCTCATCCCTTCCTAGGAAGTCTTGCCTGGCCTCAGTGTAGGTCAGGCGCCTGAACGATGGGCGTCAGCCCCGCTTGTTCAGGCGCGCGAGAAGCAGGGCCTCGGTCAGGATCGCCCTGCGGAAGACGCCGAGGTGCAGAGACTCGTTCGGACTGTGCGCCCTGGTGTCGGGGTCTTCCACTCCCGTGACCAGGATCTGGGCATCCGGGAACTCGCGCACCAGGTCGGCGATGAATGGGATGCTGCCGCCGATGCCGGCCTCGACGGGCTCAGCACGCCAGGCATCCCGCATCGCGGCCTTCGCCTCCAGCGCCGCCCAGCCGCTCGTGTCGACGAGGAAAGGGTCGCCGAGGTCGACGTCATCGATCTCGACGTGGGCGCCGAAGGGGACATGGGCGCGCAGGTGCCGCTCGAGCGCTTCGAACGCGTCGCGCGCGCGCTGCCCTGGCGCGACCCTCGCACTGATGCGCACTGCCGCAGAGGGCAGAAGCGTGTTGGATGCGTTGGCCACGCTCGGTGCATCGATTCCGGTCACCGTCACCGTCGGCTGGTTCCAGAGCCGGGACAGCACGGGACCGCGGCCGATCAGCGAGACGCCGTCGAGCACTGCCGCGTCTTCGCGCAACTGATCCTCGGAGAAGTCGGGTACGTCGGCGTCGTGGGTCGTCATGCCCTCCACCGCGACCGATCCTTCGTCGTCGTGCAGGGTCGCGAGCAGCTTGACGAGCGGGATCATCGCGTCGGGCACTCCCCCTCCGTACATTCCGGAATGCGAGGCGTGTTCAAGTGTGGAGACGGTGAGCCGGAAGGTGACGTTGCCGCGCAGGCCGACGGTCAGCGAGGGCACGTCGACGCTCCAGTTGTCGGAGTCGGCGACGACGATCGCGTCGGCGGCGAGGGAGTCCTTGTTCTGGGCGAGGAAGTTTGCGAACGAACGGGATCCGAACTCCTCCTCTCCCTCGATGAATACGGCGAGACCGAGGTCGAACTCGTCTCCGACCGTTTCGGTCAGCGCCCTGATCGCGGCGACGTGCGCCATGACCCCGGCCTTGTCGTCCGCGGCACCGCGCGCATAGAGCCGGTCCCCGCGCACTGTGGGCTCGAACGGCGACGTCTGCCAGTCCTCGTCTTTGCCGGGCGGCTGCACGTCGTGGTGGGCGTAGAGAAGAACGGTCGGGGCGCCGCCGCGCGCGGGCCGGCGGGCGATGACAGCGGGCTGGCCCTGCTCGGCGTCACCGCCGGGCACACTGTCGCCGATCGGCGCTCGGGCGATCGCCACGCTCTCGAACACATGAAGGTCACGCAGAAGGCGCGCGACGGCATCCGCGCTGCTTTCGACGTTCTTCGGGTCGAACGCCGACCAGGAGACCGACGGGATGCGCACCAGGTCCGTGAGGTCTGCGACGGCGTGCGGCATGCCCGCCTGCACAGCGTCGTCGAGTGCTTGCGTGAGATCGTCCCGTGGCTGATCGGCTTCGTTCATGCGGGTAATCTTAATCGGACGACTATCGAGGACTTTCCGTGGCCAAAAGAGCAGAACCAACCGTCCCCGCCGCCGAATCAGAGACGATTCCGACGAGCGGCAAAGGACACGCGACGCCGAGTCGCGCCGAGCGAGAAGCCGCGCGGAAGCGCCCCCTGGTGCCGGCCGACCGCAAGGCGGCAGCCAAGGACGCACGTTCCAAGAACGCCGAGGCGCGCGAGCGGGCTCGGCTCGGCATGGCGGCAGGCGACGAGCGCTACCTGACCCAGCGCGACCGCGGTCCGCAGCGCCGGTACGTACGCGACTACGTCGACGCCCGCTACACCGTCGCCGAGTTCCTCATGCCGGTGATGCTCGTGATCATCGTCTTCACATTCGTGCCGGTGAAGGCGCTGCAGTACTACGGCATCTTCGTGCTCTGGGGATTCTTCGCGATCGCCGTGATCGACTCGGCCATCATGACCTTCACCATGAAGCGACGGCTGCGGGACAAGTTCGGCACCCTCGAGCGCGGCCTCACCTGGTACGCCGTCATGCGGGCGCTGCAGTTCCGAATGATCCGCATCCCGAAGCCGCAGGTGAAGCGCGGCCGCTTCCCCGCATAGCTCGCGCGATGACGATCACCGCAGCGGCCGACGGCTCAGCTCTGGGCAATCCGGGTCCCGCCGGCTGGGCCTGGTACGTCGACGAGACGGCCTGGGCGGCCGGTGGCTGGCCGCACGGCACCAACAACCAGGGCGAGTTGATGGCCGTGATCGACTTGCTGGAGTCGACGGCCGGAGAGCCGGATGACCTGCGCATCCTGTGCGACAGCCAGTACGTGATCAACGCGGTCACCAAGTGGATGCCCGGCTGGAAACGGAAGGGCTGGCGCAAGGCAGACGGATCGCCCGTGCAGAACCTCGACCTCCTGAAGCGGCTGGACGCTGCGCTGCTCGGACGCAGCTACGCGTTCGAGTGGGTGCGCGGCCACACCGGACACGAGCTCAACGAGGCAGCGGACATCCGTGCGCGGGCGGTCGCCACCTCGTACCAGAACGGTTCCCCGGTCGATGCAGGACCGGGCTGGCGTGCCTCCGCTGCACTTTCATCGGGCACGGAGTCGGCGGTCGCGTCCACACCCGACAGCGGTGTGCCGGACTCCGCACTGCCTGCACCGCAGCCGGCCCTGTTCGACGATCTCGCTGAGGAGCCCGATGACGAGATCGTTCTGCGCCAGGAGCGCGCTCTGCTGACGTCACGGGTGCGGAACGACGTCGCGGAGCTGGGCGTGCTCCTGCATCCGCAATTCCTCGAGGTGGGACGTACCGGCCGCATCTGGAGCAGGGATGACGCGGCCCTCTCCCCCGCAGGCGACGGTGAAGCTCGCATCGCCGAGGTCGTCTCTGTCGACCGCGTTTGCGACGACGCGATACTTCTCGTCTTCCGCACGGAGGATGCGAGGGGCTCCGTACTGCGCAGTTCGCTCTGGGTGCGTGACGGCGCACGCTGGCGCCTGAGGTTCCATCAGGGAACGACTGCGGAGTGAGCCGGGGATCGATCAGGCGGCGGGCAGCCGGTCCAGCCCGCGATTGATCGCCCGCGCCCAGAACGGCCCGCGGTAGATGAACGCGGAGTAGCCCTGCACGAGCGTGGCTCCCGCATCGAGGCGGGTGCGCACATCCCGAGCCGTCTCCACACCGCCCACCGAGACGATGCAGAGCGTGGCGGGAACGCGGGAGCGCAACAGCCGCAGCACCTCGAGCGACCGCGCGGCCAGGGGCGCCCCGGAGAGCCCTCCCGCGCCAGCCGCTTTCACGACCTCGCGATCTGTGATCAGCCCGTCCCTGGAGATGGTCGTGTTCGTGGCGATGATGCCGTCGAGTCCGAGCTCGACGACCACGTCGGCGATCGCCAGGATGTCATCGTCGGCAAGGTCCGGTGCGATCTTGACGAGCAGCGGGGTCGATCCCGCCTCTTCCTTGACCGCCTGCAGCAGCGGTCGCAGAGAGTCGAGCGCCTGCAGGTCGCGCAGTCCCGGCGTGTTCGGTGAGCTCACGTTCACGACGAGGTAATCCGCGACCCCCGCAGCCACCCGGGCCGAGACCCGGTAGTCTGCGACGGCGTCCGCCACGTCGACAACCCGCGACTTGCCGATGTTCACGCCGATCACCGGACGACGCCGAGCCGAACGGGCTTTTGCCACTTTCGCGGCTGCCGCGGTCACGCCGTCGTTGTTGAAGCCCATCCGGTTCACGATGGCGCGGTCGGGGATGAGCCGGAAGAGCCTCGGCCGCGGGTTGCCCGGCTGCGGAATGGCCGTCACTGTTCCCACCTCGATGTGCCCGAAGCCGAGTGCGCCGAGTCCCAGGATGGCCGTGGCGTTCTTGTCGAATCCGGCGGCGACCCCGAACGGTGTCGGGAACGTCAGGCCCAGAGCGCGCACCGAGATGTCGCGCTTCGGCATCGTGAAACGGGAAACAGCCCGACGGAGTCCGAGGTTCGGGAGCATGCGGATGACTGCGAAGGCCAGATGGTGCGCCCGTTCCGGGTCCATATGCCGGAAGACGAGCGAGAACAGGATGCGATACATGCCGAAGCAACGATATAGGCGATTGAGCCGAGAGCCGAGCGGGCTCGCCCGGTCGGCCGAGGCGATTGAGCCTATGAGCGGCGCAACCGCGATATAGGCGATTGAGCCGAGAGCCGAGCGGGCTCGCCCGGTCGGCCGAGGCGATTGAGCCTATGAGCGGTCCAGCCGCGATAGCCGCTCTCCACCCTCACTCCGCCGGAGTGGGTCGAGAATGGTGCTCGGCGCGCAAGGCGCCGATCGCGTCTTCGAAGTCATCCAGCGAGTCGAACGCCTGATAGACGCTCGCGAAACGCAGGTAGGCCACCTCGTCGAGCTCACGCAGCGGTGGAAGCACCGCTAGGCCGATCTCGTTCGCGTCGATCTGCGACACACCTGTCGCGCGCACCGCCTCCTCCACCTTCTGGGCGAGCATCGCCAGATCGGAGTCGGTGACGGGACGGCCCTGGCACGCCTTTCGCACGCCGGCCATGATCTTCTCGCGGCTGAACGGTTCGACCACGCCGCTGCGCTTGATCACGTTCAGGCTCGCCGTCTCGATCGTGGAGAACCGGCGCCCGCACTCCGGGCACTGACGCCTACGGCGAATCGAGAGACCGTCGTCCGACGTGCGCGAGTCAACCACACGGGAGTCCGGATGACGACAGAACGGGCAGAACATGGCGGCTCCAGGTCAGGGCTTGCTTATTCTTTCGCTCACGACGATACGGTGCGCGCGGCCACCGCCTCACCGTGAGCGGGCAACCGCTCCGCCTCGGCCAACGCGATCACGTGCGGGGCGACGCAGCCGAGGCCCCGTTCGTCGTATCGGATGATCTGCTGCGGGCGCAGGAACGTGTAGGCGCCGAGCCCCGACGAATACCGCGCCGATCCCCCGGTCGGAAGCACGTGATTCGACCCCGCGAGGTAGTCTCCCAGACTCACCGGCGAGTGCGGGCCGAGGAATATCGCACCGGCGTTGGTCAATCGCCGCAGTGTGTGGTCGGGGTCGGCGGTGTGCACCTCGAGGTGCTCGGGAGCGTAGGCATCGCTGAACCGCGTCGCGGTCTCCTCGTCGTCGACGAGCACGATGGCGGACTGCGGTCCTTCGAGCGCGATGGATGCACGTTCCCGGTTGGCCGTAGCGACCACCAGTTCGCTCAGCTCCCGCTGTACCGCCTCCGCGAGGTCCTCGGAGTCGGTCACGAGCAGCGAGGCGGCCGCCTCATCGTGCTCTGCCTGGCTGAGAAGATCGGCGGCCACGAGGCGTGGATCGGCCGAGGCATCCGCGATCACCAGGATCTCGGTGGTCCCCGCCTCTGCGTCGATGCCGACGACGCCGTGCACGAGACGCTTGGCGGCGGCCACGTAGATGTTTCCGGGACCGGTGACGATGTCGACCGCTTCGAGCGGGAGGTCGGGTACGCCGTATGCGAGCGCTCCGACGGCCCCTGCGCCGCCCATCGCGTACACCTCGTCGATTCCGACGAGCCCCGCCGCCCCGAGGATGAGCGGGTGCACGGTGCCGCCGAAGTCGCGCTGTGCGGGACTGGCAAGGGCGACGGAGCCAACGCCCGCCACCTGCGCGGGCACAGCGTTCATGACGACGCTGGAGGGGTAGACCGCCTTTCCGCCCGGTACATACAAGCCCGCACGGGATACCGGCTGCCAGCGCTGCTCGACGATCGCGCCATCACCGAGAACGGTGGATGCGGCGGGGGGCACCTGCGCTGAGCTCACCTCACGCACGCGGTCGATCGCTCGCTCCAGTGCGGTGCGCACAGCTGGGGGAAGCGCCTCCACCGCCGCAGCGATGTCGGATGCGGGCACTCGCAGTGCTTGCGGCCGCACATGATCGAACTTCTCCGCCTGGTCGAGCAGGGCGCGCGTGCCGCGCTCGCGCACGTCGGCGATCAGAGCAGCGACCGCGGTCGAAGCAGCGCTGATGTCGAGCTCGGGCCGCGGCACGATGCGACGCAGTTCGGAGGCGTCGAATGTCCGTCGTCTCAGGTCGAGTGTTCGCACCCGGCAAGCCTAGAGGCGATTGAGGGTCGCATGTGCGAGCTTGCTTGCGCGGGCGGCCCGATTGAGCCTCTGAGTGGCGACGCCGCGATATGGCGTGTCTGCTGCACGCGTGATCCATCCGAGACCGGGCGAACGCGTCAGACGAGGCAGGCGGGGCCGAGCAGTCCCTTCAGCTCGCCGTACAGGTCGGCCGAGACTGAGACGCGATACGGCAGCTCGAAGATCCTTGCCGTGGTGCCTTTCACGAGCCTCAGCCGCACCTCGCCGTCGCCGGCGTGGCGGATCAGCATGTCGCCGAGGTTCTGCACGACATCCGTCGTGGCGCGCTGATCCGGCATCGTGATGATGAGCGGACCGGACGGCCCGGACGCCACGGATCCGAGGTCGGGCGCGTACAGGCTGTAGGCGTGCAAATTCATGCCGTCATCGCGCATGCTCACCCTGCCACGAACGACCACGATCGAGTCCGGCGTGAGCGCGGGGCCGAACTCCTGGTACGCCTTGCCCATGAACATCACGGTGATCTCGCCGCCGAAGTCTTCCACCGTGATCATGCCGTACTGGTTGCCGGATGCCTTCGCCACCCGGTGCTGGACTCCCGTCACCAGCCCGGCGATCGTCACCGTGTCGCCGTCCTGGGTGGATTCGGAGCCGGTGAGGTCGGCGATCGACGTGCTCGCCTGCTTGGCCAGCTCGAGTTCGAGGCCCGCCAGCGGGTGGTCCGACACATACAGGCCGAGCATCTCGCGCTCGAACGCCAGCTTCTGCCGTTTGTCCCACTCCGGCTTCTCGGGCACGAGCGATACGGAGGCGCTCTGCGGCTCCTCGGCCAGCAACATGTCGAAGTCGAACCCCGCCTGCCCGGTGGCCTCGACTCGCTTGTCGTTGACGACGGACTCCACCGCTGCCTCGTGCACCTCCAGCAGCGCGCGCCGCGAGTCGCCGAACGAGTCGAACGCGCCGGCCTTGATCAGTGATTCGATGGTGCGCTTGTTCGCGACGTGCAGCGGCACCTTCTTCAAGAAGTCGTGGAACGACTCGAAGCGGCCCTTCGTCTCGCGGGCATCCCTGATGCCGTCCACCACGTTGGAGCCGACGTTGCGCACCGCACCGAGCCCGAACCTCACGTCGTCGCCGACGGCGGCGAAGAACCCGATCGACTCGTTCACGTCGGGCGGCAGCACCTTGATGCCCATGCGCCTGCACTCGTTCAGGTAGACGGCCATCTTGTCTTTCGAGTCCCCGACGCTGGTCAGCAGGGCAGCCATGTACTCGGCCGGGTAGTGCGCTTTCAGGTATGCGGTCCAGTACGACACGACGCCGTATGCCGCCGAGTGCGCCTTATTGAAGGCGTAGTCGGAGAACGGCAGCAGGATCTCCCAGAGCTTGTCGATCGCCTGCTGCGAGTACCCTCGCTCGCGCATGCCGGAGAAAAAGCCCTCCTGCTGCTTGTCGAGCTCGGACTTCTTCTTCTTGCCCATGGCACGACGCAGGATGTCCGCCTGGCCGAGCGAGAATCCCGCCACCTTCTGAGCGATCGCCATGACCTGTTCCTGATAGATGATCAGGCCGTAGGTGGTGTCGAGGATCTCCTGCAGCGGTTCCGCGAGCTCGGGATGGATCGGGGTGATGGGCTGCAGCCCGTTCTTTCGCAGGGCGTAGTTGATGTGGGAGTTAGCACCCATCGGCCCTGGCCGGTACAGCGCGATGAGTGCGGAGATGTCCTCGAAGTTGTCCGGTTTCATCTGACGCAGCAGCGCGCGCATCGGGCCGCCATCGAGCTGGAAAACACCGAGCGTGTCGCCGCGAGTCAGCAGGTCGTACGCGGGCCGGTCATCCAGGGGCAGCCCCTCCAGGTCGAGCTCGAATCCCTGGTTCGCCTTGATGTTGTCCAGCGCGTCGCTGATGATCGTCAGGTTGCGCAGGCCCAGGAAGTCCATCTTGATCAGGCCGAGCGATTCCGCCGCCGGATAGTCGAACTGGGTGACGATCTGGCCGTCCTGTTCCCGCTTCATGATCGGGATGACGTCGATGATCGGATCGGACGACATGATGACGCCCGCCGCGTGCACGCCCCACTGCCGCTTCAGGCCCTCGAGTCCGAGCGCCGTGTCGAAGACGGTCTTCGCCTCGGGGTCGCTCTCGACGACAGCGCGCAGCTCGACGGCCTCCTTGTACCGCGGGCTGTCTTTGTCGAACACCTGGTACAGCGGGATGTCCTTGCCCATGACTGCCGGCGGCATCGCCTTCGTGAGCTTCTCGCCCATGGAGAACGGGAATCCGAGCACTCGGCCGGCATCCTTCAGCGCCTGCTTCGCCTTGATCGTGCCGTACGTCACGATCTGGGAGACCCGTTCGGCGCCGTACTTCTCCGTCACGTACTTGACCGCCTCGAGCCGCCGGCGGTCGTCGAAGTCGACGTCGAAGTCGGGCATCGAGACGCGGTCCGGGTTGAGGAAGCGCTCGAAGATCAGGCCGTGCTCGAGCGGGTCGAGGTCGGTGATGCGCATGGCGTATGCGGCCATCGAGCCCGCGCCCGAGCCGCGGCCCGGCCCTACCCGGATGCCGTTGTTCTTCGACCAGTTGATGAAGTCGGCGACCACCAGGAAGTAGCCGGGAAAGCCCATCTGCAGGATGATCCCGGTCTCGTAATCCGCCTGCGCCCTCACCTTCTCGGGGATGCCGTCCGGATACCGCTGTTGGAGGCCCCTGCTGACCTCCTTGACGAACCAGCTCTCCTCCGTCTCACCCTCGGGCACCGGGAACTTCGGCATGTACTTGCCTGTCGAGAGCTCGAAGTCGATCTCGCAGCGCTCGGCGATCTCGAGCGTCATGTCACAGGCATCCGGATGCTCCCGGAACAGATCGCGCATCTGCTGCGGGGACTTGAGGTAGTACTCGCCCTCCGGTTCGAGCTGGAAGCGCTTCGGGTCGTTCAGCGTCGAACCGGACTGCACGCACAGCAGGGCGGCATGGGACTTGGCGTCCTCCGCGTGCGTGTAGTGCAGGTCGTTGGTCGCCACGGTTCGCAGGCCGAGCTCCTTGGCGAGTCTGAGCAGGTCCTGCCGCACGCGCTTCTCGAGCCCGAGGCCGTGCTCCATGAGCTCGACGAAGAAGTTGTCCTTGCCGAAGATGTCGCGGTAGTCGGCAGCCGCCTTGACCGCCTCGTCGTACTGCCCGAGCCGAAGCCTGGTCTGCACTTCGCCACTCGGGCATCCGGTGGTGGCGATCACGCCGTTGGCGTAGCGCTCGAGAAGTTCGCGGTCCATGCGGGGCTTGAAGTAGTAGCCCTCGATCGATGCCAGTGACGACATGCGGAACAGGTTGTGCATGCCCTCCGTCGTCTCGGCGAGCATCGTCATGTGCGTGTAGGCGCCGCTGCCCGACACGTCGTCTTCGCCGCCGTTTCCCCACCGGACCCGAGTGCGGTCGCTGCGATGCGTACCCGGGGTGAGGTAGGCCTCCGTGCCGATGATCGGCTTGATTCCGGCAGCCTTCGCCGCCCGCCAGAACTCGAACGCGGCGAACATGTTGCCGTGGTCGGTGACCGCGATCGCCGGCATGCCGTGCGCCACGGCGGCATCCATCAGCGGACCGATCTTCGCCGCACCGTCGAGCATCGAGTATTCGCTGTGCACGTGCAGGTGGACGAAGGAATCAGTCGTCACGGCGTGTGGTCCTCCCGGTCGTCTGGGGAGTCCAGACTAACGGAGTGCACCCGCTCTCGATCGGCTCCGAAGCGGAGGTTCGCCGGTCCGCGATCAGGACTCACGCAGCACGTCGAGAGCGTGCTGCAGATCGGCCGGATACTCGGACACGAACGTCACCCACTCCCCCGTCGCGGGATGCTCGAACGCGAGCTGCCACGCCTGCAGCCATTGCCGGGTCAGCCCGAGCCGTGCTGACAGCGTCGGATCCGCACCGTACATCGCGTCGCCCACGCACGGATGCCTCTGGGCGGCCATGTGCACGCGAATCTGATGCGTACGCCCCGTCTCCAGATGGATCTCCAGCAGGCTGGCCGCGGGGAAGGCTTCCACTGTCTCGTAGTGCGTCACCGACGGCTTGCCCGCAGCGGTGACGGCGAACTTCCAGTCTGCTCGCGGGTGCCGTCCGATGGGAGCGTCGATGGTGCCCGCAAGCGGGTCCGGATGCCCCTGAACGATCGCGTGATAGATCTTCTCGACGGTACGGTCGTGGAACGCGCGCTTCAACGCGGTATATGCCCGCTCGCTCTTCGCCACGACCATCAGCCCACTGGTTCCGGCATCCAGTCGGTGCACGATGCCCGCCCGTTCTGCGGCGCCTGAGGTCGAGATGCGATATCCGGCCCCGGCAAGGGCGCCGAGCACCGTCGGGCCCTCCCAACCGATGGACGGATGCGCCGCCACGCCGGCGGGCTTGTCGACGACAACGATGTCGTCGTCGTCGTACACGATCCCCAGCTCAGGTACGACGACCGGCACTATCTCGACGGCCGTCTTCGGCGTCCAGCCGATCTCGAGCCAGGCACCGGCGCTCAGCCGGTCCGACTTGTCGAGCACACGGCCGTCGAGCACGACGCCACCGGCCTCCGCCACCTCGGCTGCGAAGGTCCGCGAGAAGCCGAGCAGCTTCGCCACGCCGGCATCCACCCGCGACCCGTCGAGGCCGTCCGGAACCGGCAGGCTGCGGTACTCGGTCATGTCAGACACGACCGTCGACTGGATGCCCCACCTCGCCGAGCTGCGCGCCGCGCGACTCCGAACGGTCGCGTCTCGCACCGGTTTCCCCGGCATCGGGCGCCGATGCGCCCTCGGTCTCGCCGACTGTATCGACGTCGGGTGCCGAACCGGATGGGTCCTCGGCATCGGCCGATTGCTCGGGCGTCGCGTCGCCGAGATGTTCGTCGGACTCGGCCTGACCCCCAGCGGACGACGCGGGGGCCGAATCCACCGTCTTGGTCGCGCGTTTGCCGTCGAGGCCGACGCCCAGCACGGTAAGCAACAGGAAGAGGATCATGGCCGCGACGATCGCCGAGTCGGCCAGGTTGAAAATCGCGGGGAGCAGTGGGATCCGAAGGAAGTCCACGACCTCCCCGACGCCGAACCCCGGCGGCCGGAACAAACGGTCGCTGAGGTTTCCCAGCAGGCCGCCGAGCACGAGACCGAAGACCAGCGCCCAGACCATCGAGCGGATGCGCCGGGCGTACCAGATCACGAAGATCAGCACGGCCACGGCGACGATCGAGAAGATCCAGGTTGATCCGGTCCCGATCGAGAATGCGGCGCCCGGGTTGCGGTCGTACTCGAAGATCAGCAGGTTGCCGATGATGTTCTTCGGCACCCGGTAGGGCAGAGTCGTGACCACCCACCACTTGGCGAGCTGGTCGATCGCCAGTACGACGAGCGCGATCGCGACGAGCAGGATGATCGCGCGAACGCTGACCTTCCTGGAAGGCTTAGCCTCCAAAGCTCTGGAACGTCGGCGGGTTCTGGCGATCTGCGTCGCCCGAAGCAACGGCGGCGAACTGTCCGGACGCCGCGGCGGCACCGGCGGGCTTGAAACCACCCGTGGCAGAGCCCGCATTGTCGAGGTCGCGCAACTGACCCTCGATGTAGCTCTTCAGCTTCGCGCGGTAGTCCCGCTCGAAGTTGCGCAGCTCTTCGATCTGACGCTCGATCGTGGAGCGCTCCGACTCCAGGGCGGTGATCTGCGCGCGCTGCTTGGCCTCGGCCTCTGCGACGACCCGGGCGGCGGTGGCGTGCCCCTCGGCGATCAGCGCGTCGCGCTTCTCGACGCCCTCACGCACGTGCTCCTCGTGCAACCGTCGTGCCAGCTGGAGAAGGTTGTTCGTGCTCTCGGTCTCATCCGCGCCGGAAACGGCGGGCTGAGGCGCGACCGGCGCGACCACGGGTGCGGGAGCCGGCGCTGCGATGGCCTGCGTCTGCTCGGACGACGAGGTGCGCTGCAGTTCGGCGATCCGCGACTCGGATGCCACGAGCCGCTGCTTCAGCTCGTCGTTCTCCTGGTTCAGCCGGCGCAACTCGACGACGACCTCGTCGAGGAAGTCGTCGACCTCGTCCTGGTCGTAGCCCTCACGGAATTTGGTCGGTTGGAACCGCTTGTTGACGACATCTTCCGGAGTTAGCGCCATGGCTTACCACCCTTAGAGCTTGATTTTCGAACAGTGGATAACGTTCAGCTAACGCTAGCAAAGTCGCCCGCGACACTGCCATCTGCGTGAGCCTGATGCGACATCAGATGAACGACGACGCGATGTACATGCCGATGATGCACGCGAACATCGTCAACGTCCAGCCGAAGTCGAGTGCGACCGGTCCGAGCGACAGCGGAGGGAGCAGTCGCCGGAAGAACTTGATGGGCGGATCGGTGACCGTGAACGCCGCTTCCGCAAGCACCAGGCCGAACCCGCGTGGTCGCCATCCGCGGGCGAAAGTACGCACGAGATCCAGTACGAAGCGAACCCACAGCACCACGAAGAAGAGCAGGAAGATGTAGTACGCGACGGTCGCGACGATGAAGACGGCGAGGGGCACAGATCAAGTATGCGGGACGCTGGCTGTGCCTCGGCTCCAGCCCCACCACTTGCGTCGCTCGTGCGGCTACGCGCTGGCGAAGAACGACGCCTCGACGTCGTTCCCGGCGTTCGTCGCCGAGCCCGACACCATGACGTGCTCCGGCGAGAGCAGGAAGACCTTGCTGGTCACCTTCTCGATCTTGCCGCGCAGGCCCTGCGTCAGACCGCTGGAGAAGTCGATCATGCGCTGGGCTTCGGATTCGCTCATCTGCGACAGGTTCAGGATCACGGGGACTCCTTCGCGGAAGGACTCCGCGATCATCTTCGCGTCGCTGTACTGCCGGGGGTGAACCGTCAGGATCTCATTCACTTCTTGCACCGTCACATTCCGGGCCGGGGTCGGCTTGCGCAGCGGCGTGACAGGCGCCTTGGCCGGAGCAGGATGCTGGACCGGCGCGACAGGTGCCGGATGCGCAGTGGCGACCGGTTCTTCGTCGTACTCGAGCTCGTCTTCGACGAGACCGAGGTAGGCCATCGTCTTCTTGAGCGGGTTTGCCATGCGATCCTCCGTGTGCAGCTCGAGGTCTTGCGGTCGCGCCGGTCGTCGGCGTATTCCACAGCCAGGCTAAGCACGCTCGGGTCGCTTTCCCGTGATTGCCGTGCCGATGCGAAGGTGTGTCGCCCCTTCCGCTATCGCATCGGCATAGTCGCCGGACATTCCGGCGGAGATCGCTGTTGCATCCGGGGCGAGTGAACGCAGCCGGTCGGATGCCTCGCGCACCCGGGCGAACGCCCGTCGCGCGTCTTCGTTCAGCGGCGCCACAGCCATCACGCCGCGCAGGCGCAGCCCGGGTTCGGCCAGTATGCGCTCTGCAAGGTCGAGCAAGCGGTCCGGCGCTACGCCGCCGCGGCCGGGCTCGTCGGTGAGTGCCAATTCGATGAAGCAGTCGAGGTCGTTGCCGGCGGACGCTCGGTCGGACGCCCTCTCGGCGGACCCTCCGGCGCGGCTCAGGGCTCCGACGAGCGCGGGCCGATCCACCGAGTGCACCGCCGAGGCGAAGGTGCGGACCTGCTTCGCCTTGTTCGTCTGCAACTGACCGATGAAGTGCCAGCGCAGCCCGTTCGAATGCGTCTCGCCGACACTGGATGCCTTCGCTGCGGCCTCCTGCGCCCGGTTCTCGCCCACGTCGCGCACTCCGAGGTCGACGACCGCACGCACGAGCGCAACGGGCTGGAACTTGGTCACCACGATGGTCGTGATCTCCTCAGGGTTCCTGCCCGCCGAGCGCGCCGCATCCGCCACGCTCTGCCGCACCCGCGCAAGCCGGTCGGCGAGACCCTGACGGGCCTCACCGCTCAGCTCCGAGGTATCGCTCACTTCAGGAAGTCGGGCACGTCCAGCACGTCGTCGTCATCGAACGACGGGTCGTTGGCCGCCGCTTCCACGAGCTTCGAGTCGGCGTCGGACCAGGAGCCCTGCGTCGGCACGTCTTCTTCCTCGAGCGCCTGCGTGTCGACCAGCTCCGACCCGGACGACGCCTGATCGGATCCCGTCGCCACGAAGGTGGAGCGACGCACGTCGACCGCTTTCTGCTGTGGCTCTCCTCCGTCGAAACCGGCGGCGATCACCGTCACACGCACCTCGTCGCCGAGCGTGTCGTCGATGACGGCGCCGAAGATGATGTTCGCCTCGGGATGCACCGCCTCCTGCACCAAGCGGGCTGCGTCGTTGATCTCGAAGATGCCCAGGTTGGAACCGCCCTGGATCGACAGAAGCACGCCGCGAGCCCCCTCGATGCTGGCTTCGAGGAGTGGCGAGGCGACTGCGAGTTCCGCTGCCTTGATCGCCCGGTCCGCGCCCCGCGAGGAGCCGATGCCCATGAGCGCAGATCCCGCGCCGTGCATGACGGACTTGACGTCGGCGAAGTCGAGGTTGATGAGGCCCGGTGTCGTGATGAGGTCGGTGATCCCCTGAACGCCGGCGAGGAGCACCTGGTCGGCGGTAGCGAACGCCTCGAGCATGCTGATGCCGCGGTCGCTGATCTCCAGCAGCCGGTCGTTCGGCACGACGATGAGGGTGTCGACCTCTTCCTTCAGGCGAGCGACACCCGCCTCGGCCTGGTCCTGCCGGCGCTTGCCCTCGAAGCCGAACGGCTTGGTGACGACACCGATGGTGAGAGCGCCGATCGACTTCGCGATCCGGGCAACCACTGGCGCGCCACCGGTTCCGGTGCCGCCGCCCTCCCCCGCGGTCACGAAGACCATGTCGGCACCGGTCAGCGCCTCCTCGATCTCCTCCGCGTGGTCTTCGGCTGCGCGGCGGCCGACCTCCGGATCGGCTCCGGCACCGAGCCCTCGCGTGATCTCGCGGCCCACGTCGAGCTTCACGTCGGCGTCGCTCATCAGCAGCGCCTGGGCATCCGTATTGATGGCGATGAACTCGACGCCGCGAAGCCCGAGCTCGATCATGCGGTTCACGGCGTTCACGCCGCCACCGCCGATGCCGACGACCTTGATCACGGCGAGGTAGTTCTGGTTTTGACTCACGACGGGCTCCCCTGGCGAATGCTGGCAACCTTCAACTTCAAGTCGAGGCTTAAAGTTATGCTCGGTATGCATTTACTACGCCTGACGTTAAGCGCGGCCCTCTCCCGCGCCGTGCAGATCTGCCGCGTGTCGCCCGACCGGGGTGCGAAGGCATCCATGACGGCCCGCTCAGCGCGGTGGCCGACGGTCCCGCTCAGCGCGTGACGGGGCTGTTCGGAGCGGAGACGTCGTAGACGGATGCCCCCGGCACTGCTTTGACGAGGTCCGCGAGCACCGAGGACTTGAGCCCGGCATCCTCGGGGCCGCCCCAGACCACCGAGACGCCGGAGGTCAGCTTGAGGCTGACGTCCTGCGCGCCCGTGGCGCTCGCAGTGTCCACCTGCCCGAGCATGCCTGCCGGGAGAGCCGCGAGCACGTTCGCGGTCGCGCTGAACTCTTTCCGCCTGGACTGTTCGGAAGCGTCGTCGGGGATGGAGATGAGCGGGTAACCGCCCGGGCGGTCTCGCGTGGTCTGCATCACGACGTGCGCCTGGTCGACGAGCTGGTACCCGGAAGGAACTTTCAGGAGCCCGATCGGCACGCGCTCGACGATGCGCACCACGAGCGTGCCGGGTGGATCGGCCTCCGTGCTGTAGCTCCGGATGAGCGGGAAGGCCGCCAGCTCCTTCCGCACCTTGCCGTAGTCGATCAGCGGAAGCGGCGTTCCGAGTTGGTTCGCGAGCGCGTGCTGCACCGCCTTCGCGTCGACGCGCTGCACGCCGACGACCCGGACGGTGCGGAGCGCCATCGCCGGTGAGAGCGAGACGAGAGCAGCCGCGAGAAGCACGAGAACGACGGAGCCGATCCCGATCAGCCAGGCCAGACGACGGCGACGCGAGGCTCGCGTGAACCGTTTGATCTCCGCGCGTTCGTACTTGCGGCGCAGGCGGGCGGCTGCCCGCACGGTCGGGGCGGCTGGGCTGTCGCGCACCTCCGAGCCGCTCCGGTTCTCGGTGCTGTACCGCTGCAGCGTCCCCTTCCGTTGCGCCGCCCTCTTCCGGGGCTCGACGCCCCTCCGTTGCTCGGACGACGCAGCCTTGCCTGCGGGGCTCGCCCCATTGGCGGACGACGCACGCTTGGCGGCCGGGATGACAGGAATCGGCGCGGTGTCGGCATCAGGTTCGGCACCGCGCGTTCCCGCGTGGCCGCGAGCGTCCAGCACCCCGGTCGGAACCTCACGTCCGGGCGCCTCGGCGCGTTGCCGACGCGCCGGCCCTCGCGTCGCCGCGTTCTCGAAACCCTGGGGACGCTTCACTTGAGTCAGCCGTTCGACCGTCGCAGGGATTCGAGCAGCTGCGGGACGATGAGGTTCACGTTGCCGCAGCCGAGCGTGATCACGAAGTCGCCGTCGCGCGCGAAGTCGGCCGTGAAGTCCGCCGCCTGCTGCCAGTCAGGGATGTACGCGACACGGGACTGGTCGCGGAAGCGCTCCGAGACCAGCGCGCCGGTCACACCGGGAACGGGATCTTCGCGTGCACCGAAGACGTCGAGCACGACCGTCTCGTCCGCGTAGCGTTCGAGCGTCTCGGCGAACTCCGCGGCCAGGCGCTGTGTGCGGCTGTAGGTGTGAGGCTGGTGCACCGCGATGATGCGGCCCTCTCCGACGACCGTGCGCGCAGCCTCGAGCACCGCCCGCACCTCGGTCGGGTGATGGGCGTAGTCGTCGTACACGCTCACCCCACCGATGTTCCCGTGCAGTTCGAAACGGCGATGCGTGCCGCCATACGCCTGAAGCGCGTGCACCGCACGCTGGGGCTCGATGCCGAGATGGGTCAGCACCGCGAACGCGCCAGCTGCGTTGTGGGCGTGATGGCGCCCGGGCACCCGCAGTCGCGCCCTGTACTCCTCACCCTTCCAAAGAAGAGTGAAGACAACCGGGCCATCCGTCGTGATGCCGGTGACGCGCACGTCGGCACCTCCCGACTCGCCGAACGTGAGCACGTTGGCGTTGCCGATGCGCGGTGTCACGGCGCGGGCGCCCTCGTCGTCGGCGGAGATGACGACGAGTTCGCGGGCGTGATCGGCGAACGCGACGAAGGCATCCTGCACGGCATCGTACGAGCCGTAGTGGTCGAGGTGGTCGTCGTCGATGTTCAGGACGAGCGCGACGGCCGCGTCGTAGAGCAGGAACGAGCCGTCGGACTCGTCGGCCTCGATCACGAACAGACCGGAATCGCCGTGGCGCGCGCTCGTCTCCAGCCCCTCGATCACGGCGCCGTTCACGAAGCTCGGGTCCTCTCCCAGTTCGATCAGGGCGGTGGCGATCATGCCCGTCGTCCCGGACTTGCCGTGCGCGCCGGCGACGGCCACGAGCCGGCTCGACCGGGTGAGCCAGGCGAGCGCCTGGGAGCGGTGCAGAACCGGTATGTCGTTGGCAAGCGCGTACTGGTATTCGGGGTTGTCCTGCCACAGGGCACCGGTCACGACGAGCGTGTCGGCGTCGCCCACGTTGGCGGCGTCGTGACCGATCCGCACGTCGGCGCCCAGCTCGCGAAGAGCGCGCGTGTACTCGCTCTCTGAGCGGTCCGAACCGCTCACCGGGATCCCCGCCTGCAGGAAGAGCCGCGCGATGCCGTTCATGCCGGAACCGCCGATGCCGACGAAGTGCGCTCGTCCGATCTGCTCCGGAAGTGGCATGGTCGGGTCGGGCTTGATCACGGTGCTTCAGGCATCCTGTCTCTGGTGCGATGGCGGTCTGCTGGCTGGGTTCCTTCCAGTATGCAGTCAGTGCGCTGAGGGCTTGCGGCGACCCGCTCGGGCCGGTCCGACTGCGTCCCGCTGCGCTTCGCCGATCAGGGCGACCATCCGCTCCGCACCGTCGCGCACGCCGACGATCGCCGCCGCCGTCGCCATGCCGTGCAGGCGTTCTTCGTCGTGCAGCAGGGGAACGACGGATGCCCGCACCCATTCAGTCGTGAACCGAGCGTCGTCCACGAGGACCGCCCCGCCCGCACCGACGACGCCTGCAGCGTTGAACCGCTGCTCCCCGTTGCCGACCGGATAGGGCACGTAGACGGCGGGAATGCCCAGGGCGGAGAGCTCGCTCACGGTCGCGGCCCCGGCGCGGGAGATGGCGACCTTCGCGACGGCCAGCGCCAGATCCATGCGGTCGCAGTAGTCGACGAGATGGTAGCCGGCCACCTGCGGGTCGCGGAATTCGGCGGCGCCGCCCTGGATGTGCAGCACCTGGTACCCGGTGCCGGTGAGGTCCTTCGCGGAAGCGATCGCGGTCGCATTGACGCTACGGGCGCCGAGAGACCCGCCGGTGATCAATACGGTGGGACGGTCGTCGAGGCCGAAGTACTCCAATGCCTCTGCCCTGCGCGCCGCACGGTCCAGGTCTTCGATCTCACGGCGCAAAGGCATCCCGACGAACCGGGCGTGCGCGATCGGCGTGTTCTGAAACGCGACGCCCACCTGACGCGTGTACCGCGCACCGAGCTTGTTCGCGAGCCCGGGCTTCGCATTCGCCTCGTGCAGCACGAGAGGAACGCCTTCGCGGTGCGCTGCACTGTAGGCCGGCGCCGATGCGTATCCCCCGAAGCCGACGACGACATCCACGCCCCGCTCGGCGATCAGCCTGCGCACTCTGGCCACACTCGAGCGGAAGCGTGCTGGGAACCGCAGCGCCGCGACATCCGGCCGACGAGGGAACGGCAGCTTCGGAATCGTCACCAGCTCGTACCCGCGCTCCGGGACGAGGCGGGACTCGAGGCCCTCGGCGGTGCCGAGCACGATCACCCCCGCGTCCGGTTCGACACGGCGGAGCGCATCGGAGACGGCGAGAAGCGGATTCACGTGGCCGGCGGTTCCCCCGCCAGCCATGAGATACGTCGTCACCGCGCGCGGCTCCGAAGGCGACCGCCTAGTGCGGGCTCGGACAGCGGATTCGACGGCGTGCGCGTGAACGAGAGCACGACGCCGATACCGAACAAGGAGCTGATCAGGGCGGTACCTCCGGCGGATATCAAGGGCAAAGGCACGCCGAGCACCGGAAGCAGTCCGAGCACGACGCCGATGTTCACCAGGCCCTGCCCGACCAGCCAGATCATCACCGCGCCGGTGACGACCCTGGCGAACGGGTCGGCCGTCGCGTTCATGATACGGACGAAACAGATCGCCAGCAGCACGAACAGAAGCAGCACGACGATGGCGCCGAGCAGGCCCAGTTCCTCGCCGATGATCGAGAAGATGAAGTCGGTGCTGGCGGCGGGCAACCAGTTCCACTTCGACTCGGAGTTGCCGAGGCCGACGCCGATGAGGCTGCCGTGCGCGAGCGCGAAGTTGCTCTGCTGAATCTGCCAGCCGGTGCTCATCGGGTCGGCTGCCGAGGGGTGCAGGAAGCCGAGGATGCGCTCGAGCCGGTTCGCACGCGTCACTGCGAAGAGCAGGGCGGCTCCGACTCCGATCACCCCGGCGGTGATCAACTGCCGCAACGGGATGCCGGCGAAGAACAGTGCGCCGAGCACGATCGCCACCATGATCGACGTGGTGCCGAGATCGCCGCCGGCGAGCACGAGCCCGATGGCCACCGTCATGACGAGCACGACGGGCAGCAGCCCGTACTTCCACTGCGACAGGCGATCCTGCTTTCGTGCGATGAACATGCCCATCCACAGGATCATCGCGATCTTGATCGCCTCGGAGGGCTGGAAGACGACGGGGCCGATCTTGAGCCAGTTCTGGTTGTACCCGGTTCCGTTGTCGGAGCCGAGCGGCGTCGCGATGACGAGCAGCTGAAGCGTCGCCGCGACGATGAGCGCCGGCCAGGCGATCCGCTTCCAGAAACCGGGTGGGATGCGTGAGGCCAGCAGCATGATCGGCACCCCGATCAGCGCGTACAGGCCCTGGTTGAGGAAGCGCGCGAAGAAGCTGTCGCCGTTGGAGTGAGAGTCGACCGACGACGAGGAGAGCACCATCACGAGGCCGAAGACGACCATGAAGAGCGTCACGCCGAGCAGCAAGAAGTAGTTCGCCGACTCGCCCGCGAAAACCCGCCCGAGCGAGATACGGGCGCTGACGAGCGAACCGCGAGCCGACGATTCAGCGGCCGACGCATCCGCTGCGTTCGGAATGCGCCTCGGCGCACGCGAGGCCTGCGTGGGAGCTGTCACCGGTTCCCCCTGCCTATGAGGTCTCGCACCGCCCGCGCGAACCGGTCGCCCCGGTCCGCGAAATCGGTGAACTGGTCCAGCGACGCAGCCGCCGGTGCGAGGAGCACGGTGTCTCCGTCGCGCGCCAGACGCGCGGCGAGCCGGACCGCTTCCGGCATCACGTCATCAGTCTCTCCGGCCCCGACGGGGAGCACCCGAAGCTCTGGCGCGTGTCGGCGGAATGCGGCGAGCACGGGTTCCTGATCGAGTCCGATCACCACCGCTCCGGCGAGGCGCGCCAGGTGCCTCTGCACGAGCTCGTCGAGTTCGACGCCCTTCAGCTGCCCGCCGAGCACCCACACAATGCGATCGAACGCGCGAAGCGACGCGTCTGCCGCGTGCGGGTTCGTCGCCTTCGAGTCGTCGATCCACGCCACACCATCGTGCACGGCCACGACCTCGATACGGTGCGGGTCGAGCCGGAACGTCTTCAGCGCCTCGCGGATGACGTCGGCGGACACCCCGCAGGACCTCGCGAGTGCGCTCGCGGCAAGGATGTTCGCCACGACGTGCGGCGCGCCGAGGCTGGCCGCCCGCAGTTCGTCGAGGGTGGTCAGCTCCAGGGCGGTCGTGGCACGGTCGTCGAGGAATGCGCGGTCGCAGAGAATGCCGTCGACGATGCCGAAGTCGCTGTGCCCGGGTGTGTCGAGCCCGAAGCCGATCGCCCGTGCTCCCTCCACCACGTCGGCCTCCTCCACCATGTGCAGGGTGGCGACGTCGGCGCGGTTGTAGACGCAGGCGACCTTGGTGTTGTCGTACACCTTTGCCTTCGCGGCGCGGTACGCCTGAAGGGATCCGTGGAAGTCGAGGTGGTCTTCGGCGAGGTTGAGGCAGACGCTGGAGTACGGGAACACCTCGCCGCCCGCGTTGCGATTCATCCAGTGCAGCTGATAGCTGGAGAGCTCGACGACGAGCACGTCGAACCCCTGCGGGTCGCGGATCGCATCGAGCACGGGGACGCCGATGTTGCCGCACGGGGCCGAGCGCAGGCCCGCTGCAACGAGGAATGTCGCCGTCAGCTCGACAGTTGTCGTCTTGCCGTTGGTGCCGGTGACGCAGATCCACTCCGCCGCCGGTTCCACCTTGTCGCGCACCCGCCAGGCGAGCTCCACGTCGCTCCAGACCGCGACCCCCGCGCTCTCCGCCCAGGTGAGCACCGCGTGGTCGGGGTGGTACCTGCCCGACGAGACGACGACGACCTGGGGAGCGAAGGATGTCACGGCATCCGGCACCGAGGACAGGTCGCCCACGTGAAGCCGTACCCCGATGACGTCGAGCAGGCGTGCGCGTTCCTCGTGCGGGGCGTCCGCCACCACGAGCACGTCGGCGCCGAGTTCGGCCAGAGTGTCGGCGCTGGAGAACGCGGCAACGCCCAGACCGAGCACCGCCACCCGCAAGCCCTGCCAGTCGGAACGCCAGCTCGTCAGGCCGGCGAGCCGACCAGGCAGATCGGGAGAGGTCACGACGTCCTCGAGAGCCACTCGAGATAGAAGGAGCCGACGCCGGCGGCCACGAGCAGTCCGGCGATGATCCAGAACCGCACGACGACCGTCACCTCTGCCCACCCCTTGAGCTCGAAATGGTGGTGGATCGGACTCATGCGGAAGATGCGTTTGCCGTGCGTGACCTTGAAGTACGCCCGCTGCAGGATGACCGAGCCGGCCTCGATCACGAACAGGCCGCCGATCAGCACGAGCAGCAGCTCGGTGTGGCTGAGGATGGCGAACGCGGCGAGGGCGCCGCCGAGCGCGAGCGAGCCGGTGTCGCCGAGGAAGATCTGGGCGGGCGACGTATTCCACCACAGGAACCCGACCAGCGATCCGACAATGGCGGCGGCCACCACCGCGAGGTCGAGCGGGTCGCGCACGGTGTAGCACTTGAAGAGGTTGTCGGTGTCGATCGTGTCGCTGAAACAGGACTGGTTGAACTGCCAGAACCCGATGATGATGTACGAACCGATCGCCAGGATGGAGGCACCCGTCGCGAGGCCGTCGAGGCCGTCGGTGACGTTGACCCCGTTCGATGCGGCGGTCGTGATGAGGTTGACCCAGATCAGGTAGAGGATGATCCCGATCACGGGAATGCCGCCCAGCACCATCAGGTCGATCGGGAGGTCTCTGATGAAGGAGATCTCGGTCGAGGCCGGCGTCACGCCCTCGTTGCTCGGGAAGTTGATGGCGAGGATACCGAAGAGCGTGGCGACGATGACCTGACCGACCACCTTGGACCACCCGCCGAGGCCGAGGCTGCGCTGCTTCCGGGTCTTGAGGAAGTCGTCGATGAAGCCGACGACGCCGAGGCCCACCATCATCAGAAGGACGAGCAGCGGAGAGGCCGAGAGCCCATCGCCGCCGTTCAGCAGCACGGCGACGAAGTAGCCGACCAGCGTGGCGAGGATGATGACGATGCCGCCCATGGTCGCCGTGCCGCGCTTCGCGTGGTGCGACTGCGGACCGTCGTCGCGGATGAACTGACCCCAGTTCAGCCGGTGGAACAGCTTGACGAAGATCGGGGTGAGGAAGAGGGAGAAGGCAAGCGACAGCGCTCCAGCGGTCAACAGTGCTCTCACGAGTACAACTCCCCCAGCCTGTCCCCCAGGTGCCGGAGTCCGGCGGAGTTGGACGACTTGACAAGAACGGTGTCGCCGTTGCGGAGCAGTGACTCGAGCAACTCGTACGCCTCGTCCTGCGTCTCGACGAAGACCGATTCGCCGTCCCACGAGCCCTCGTTGATCGTCGAGATGTGCATGCGGCGTGCACCGGCGCCCACCACCACGACCTGGTCGACTCCGAGGCGCACTGCCAGAAGGCCGATGCGGTCGTGCTCTGCACCGGATGCCTCGCCCAGCTCGCTCATCTCGCCGAGCACGGCTATGGCGCGGCCCTCGGGCTCGCGCAGCTGCACCAGTGTCTTCAACGCGGCGGCCATCGAGTCCGGGCTCGCGTTATACGCATCGTTGATGATCGTCACGCCTCGCGCTCCGCCCATGACCTCCATGCGCCAGCGCTCCGCCCTGGTGACCGATTCCAGTCCGGCGACGATGTCGTCGATGCCGACGCCGAGCGCGTGCGCAGCGCTCGCGGCCGCCAGCGCGTTCGCCACGTGGTGCTCGCCGAGCACCCGGAACGCGACCTCACGGCTCGGCCCTTCGCCCTCCGCGCCGGCGGGCAGGTGCAGCGTGAACGTCGTGCCGGTGCGGCTGGATCGCACGTCCGTCGCCCGCACCCGATCCGGTGCGGCATCGCCGTCGACCCCGAACCACAGCACCTGCGCCCTGGTCAGCGGTGCCATGGCGGCCACCCTCGGGTCGTCGGCGTTGAGCACGGCGGTGTCGCCGGCATCCAAATCGGTCACCATCTCGGACTTGGCACGCTGCGTGTGCTCGATCCCGCCGAACTCACCGGCATGCGCAAGGCCGACCTTGAGCACGACTCCCACGTCGGGTTTGGCCATGCGGATGAGCCTCGCGATGTCGCCCTCACGGCTCGCGCCCATCTCGGCTACCAGGAAGCGGGTGCTCTCGCCCACCTCGAGCATGGTCAGCGGAGCCCCGACCTCGTTGTTGAAGGATGCACGGGGCGCGACCGTCTCGCCGACTCGCCCGAGGATTGCCGCCAGCAGGTTCTTCGTGGTCGTCTTGCCGTTGGAGCCGGTGATGCCCACGATGCGCAGGATGCCCGCCTCGCGTGCCCGCGCGATGCTGCTGCGTGCCAGAGCACCGAGCGCGTCTACCACGTCATCGACGACGACCTGAGGCACGTCGAGCCCGAGCTCGTGGTCGACGACGACGAGCGCCGCACCTCGTTCGACGGCCTGCGGTGCGAAGAGGTGCCCGTCGGTGAACTCACCCGGCTTGGCGAAGAAGATGCCGCCCGGCTCAACCTCGCGGGAGTCCGTGTAGGAGAGCCCTTCGACCAGGCGCGATGCGCCCTCCTCCGGGACCAGACGACCGTTGACGGCCTGGGCGATCTCCTCGATCGTCATGGCGATCACGACAGCCACCCCGCCTCGCGAAGCGCGAGCTTCGCATCCTCACGCGCTGAATAGGGCAACTGCACTCCCGCGACCTCCTGATAGTCCTCGTGCCCTGGCCCCGCATAGAAGACGATGTCTCCATCACCCGCGTGGGCGATCGCCGTGCGGATCGCGACCCGCTGATCGGCGATCTCCTCCACGTGCGCGTCGGGCACGGCATCCAGCGCCCCGCGGATCAGCGCGGCACGGATGGCGGCCGGATCTTCGAAGCGGGGGTGGAAGTCGGTGATGATCACCTCATCGGCACCGCGAGCGGCGATCGCGCCCATGTCTGCGCGCTTCGTCGTGTCGCGGTCGCCATCGGCGCCGAAGACCATGATCACGCGGCCCGGTGTCACGGTGCGCAGCGACGCGAGGATGCGCGCGAACGCGTCCGGTGTGTGCCCGTAGTCCACGAACACCACCGGGCCCTCTTCACCCGACACCCGTTCGGCGCGGCCGGGAATGTAGGCCTGGATGCCTCCATCGCGTTCCAGCACCTGGCCGATCGCCTCGAGATCGAAGCCCGACTCGACGAGCATCACGATCGCCAGAGCGGCGTTGCCTGCCATGAACGATCCGAGGATCGGGATGCTTGTGGAGACCGCGCGGCCGTCGGGCCCGGCGAGCGTGAACGCTGTGCTGTCGATGGACTCCTCGCCCAGCTCCACATGCCAGTCCGCCTCGACCCCTGGCACGGTGGCCAATGTCGTGACCGGGATGCGCGACTCGGCCGCGACACGTCGCCCCCACTCCGTGTCGACGGTGACGACGCCGCGCCGTGCCCGGTCGGGCGAGAACAGCGCGAGCTTCGCTTCGTAGTACTCCTCCATCGACGCGTAGTCGTCGAGGTGATCGTGGCTGAGGTTCGTGAATCCGGCGACGTCGAACACGATGCCGGCGACGCGATGCCTGGTGAGCGCCTGCGCGGAAACCTCGACAGCCGCCGCACGCACCTCTGCCTCCCGCATCCGCGCGAGCAGGGCGTGCAGCTCGCTCGCTTCCGGCGTGGTCAGCGAGCTTGTGACGGCGACGTCGCCGATGCGGCGCTCTGCCGTGGAGCTGAGCCCGGAACGCACACCGATCTGCTCCAGGAGCGCGGCGATCATGTAGACGACGCTCGTCTTGCCGTTGGTCCCGGTGACGGCGAACAGCGTTGCGGGGTTCTCCTCGGTGCGGTAGACCCAGGCCGCAACCTCACCGAGCAGTGCGCGCGGGTCATCCGTGACGAGTACTGGGATTCCCGAGCCGGCAGCGAGTTCGGCTCCCGCGGCATCCGTGAGCACGGCCGTGGCGCCCGCCTCGGCGGCGTCGGCCGCGAAGGATGCGCCGTGCGCGCGTTT
This sequence comes from Humibacter ginsengiterrae, assembly GCF_054780115.1. NCBI lineage: Bacteria > Bacillati > Actinomycetota > Actinomycetes > Micrococcales > Microbacteriaceae > Humibacter > Humibacter ginsengiterrae. The sequence goes on along the minus strand of NZ_BAAGWY010000005.1, from coordinate 132,750 downwards.
TCCGGGAAGGCCGACGTACAGGTCGCCGGGCTCAACGGCGCCCGATGCGACGGTCACGCCGCTCACCTCGACGGAGTCGACGCGCTCCAGAGTCTCGAACCCGAAATCGGCCACCAGTTGCGACAGGGACCGGGAGACGGGGTGCTCGGGGCGCAGCATCGCGGTGCCCGTTCCGGTCACGTGGCTCACTTTCAATAGGTATCGGGGTAGTTCGCCGGCGGCGCAGTCGACGGTTGGACCCGGAACGCCTTGAGCACCTGGCTCATCATCGTCTTGAACAGCGGTCCCGCCGCCAGGGACGATGTAATCGTAGTCGGGAAGCCGATGTTCACCGAAACCAGGTACTGGGGGTTGTCGACCGGTGCGACACCCATCACGGAGACGTAGTACTTGCCCTTCAGATAGCCGCCGTTTCCGTCCGTCTCCTGCGCGGTTCCGGTCTTCGCGGCAACCAGGTAGCCCGGGATCTCGCTCGGAGGCAGCGTGGAGAGCGGCCCTCCTTTGAGCACGTTCTCGAGCATCCCGAGAATCTCCTGCGACGTCTGCGCCGACACCACCCGGGTGCCCTTGGTGGATGGCACGTCGGTCATCTTCCCGTCCGCCTGCTTGCAGCCCTCTATCAGCGACAACGGAACCTTGACACCCCCATTTGCGATCGCCTGATAGGCGCTCAGCATCTGTGCCTGAGTGGTCGAGAGGCCCTGACCGAAGGTCGTCGCGTAACGAGTCTGCGCATCCCACGTCGAAGGTTTCGTGAACTCGCCTGACACTTCTCCTGGGAAGTTCACCGCCGTCTTGTCGCCGATGCCGAACTTCTTCATGAAGTCGTAACGCTGCTGATCGGGCATGCTCGTGCCGAGTTCCGACATGCCGACGTTCGACGACTCGGTGAGAACGCCGGTGAGCGTCAGGTGCTGCACCGGGTGGAACTCGTCGTCGGCGACGAACACGCCCTTCTGCGGTGCGAGCGTGTCGGGAACGACAAGTTGCGTTGTCGGGGATGCCCTGCCTGAATCGATCAGCGCCGCAGCAGTCAGGGGTTTGAAGATCGAGCCCGGTTCGTATCGGTCCTGGAACATCATCGCGTCCCAGTCCGCCACCGGGGTGGCGTCCAGGTTGTTCGGATCGGCTGACGGGTACTGGGCGGCCACCCGGATCTTGGCGTCCTTGATGCTGACCACGCTCACCATGCCGAACTGCGCGCCGAGCTGCGGAACGACCTTCGCCAGCTCGTCCTGCGCGAACCACTGCAGGTCGGGGTCGATCGTGGTGACGAGCTCGCCGCCGTTCTTGGCAGCCTTCTGCACCTTGGTGCTGCCGGGGATGGTGACACCGTCGGCCCCAACCTGATACGTCTCCTCACCGTTGTTGCCGGCGAGACACTTGTTCTCCCCCTTTTCCAGGCCCGCCTGCGGCTTGCCGTCCCCGTTCAGGAATCCGAGGATGTTCCCCGCCACCGCACCGTTCGGGTACACGCGCACCTGATGGCTGGTCGAGTCCAGCCACGGGATCTGCAGCGCGGTCAGCTTCTGGTAGGTGGCGACATCAACACCGTGAATGATCGGCGCATACATCGACTCCTTGTTCTTCGCCAATGCCGCCTGGATCGGACCTGTGATGTCGCTCGGCTTCTGGCCGGTGATCTTGGCGATCGCGGCAGCGGCGACATCGAGCGACACCTTCTTGGTCTTGCCATCGATGGTTATGGCGCGCAGGCCCGTCGTGTACTTCGGAGTGGCTTGGAAGTCGTAGCGCGTCACGCTGCGAGCCAGAACCGTTCCGTCCTCGGTGACGATCGATCCCCTCGTGCCCTCGATCGTGGAGACGTTGCCGCGGCGCTCTGCGGCCTGCCTGTCCAGCGCGTCAGCGCGCACCACCTGCAGATCGACCAGTCGCACCACGAACACGACGACGATGACGACGACCGCGGCGATGGCGAACGCGGAACGGCGACGGTGCGACTTCACGGTCGTCATCGGGCTCCTCGAAACGGCGGCTGGAACGCGGTGCGCTGCAGCGGTGGATCAGTGGGTCGAAGGCGCCGGCAGGGCCCCTGTCCACGGTACGGGGCCACCGTCGGACTGCGCCTGATTCGCGCTCGGTGTGCCCGATCCCGCCTCGCTGCCGGTGCCGGAGGCGGTCGCGTCGCCGGACGTCTGACCAGCGGTGCTCGACGTGCCGTTCTGCGCTCCGGCGCCCTGCTTCGTCGGCTTCTTTGTGGTCTTCGGTGCGGTGACCAGCGGAAGATCCTGAGTCAGCGCGTTTCCGACGAGCTGCCCCGTGGAGCCGGCCGATGCCGATGCCGGTGCCGGCGAACCGATCACCGCGCCGTCTGAGAGGCGCAGATAGACCGGCGTGCCGTTGTTCACCATGCCGAGGGCCACGGCGTTGGCGGCGAGGTTCTGTGGCGATGACAACGTCTGCACCTTCTCGGATGCTTCCTGGTAGGCGCGCGCGAGCTGCGCTTTGCTCGCCTGCAGCGACTCGATGCGATAGGCGCCTTGCGAGACTCCGATCGACAGCAGCAGTTGCGCGACAACGACGACCATGACCGTCGTCACGGCGACAGCGGCGTAGAAGAGCTTCGGCCGCGCTCGGCGCTCCGCACGCGGCAGTGCTGCGAGGTGCGGCGTCGTGCGCTGCGCCGGCCCGCGGGTGGCCGGAATCCGCGTCGATGGAAGAGTCGCAGTCGCCTGGCTCATGAGTTCCCCCTGATACGTTCCGCCGCGCGCAGCCGCACCGGAATCGAGCGCGGGTTGCGCGCCCTCTCCGCTTCGTCGGCCAGCTCGGCGCCCCTCGTCAGCAGCTTCAGCTCCGGTCGGTGCTCGGGGAGCTCGACCGGAAGTCCCACGGGCGCGGTCGACGCGGCCCTCGCCGCCAGAGCCCGTTTCACAATGCGGTCCTCCAGGGACTGGAAGGACATGACGGCGATGCGCCCGCCGACGCGCAGAAGATCGATGGCCCGCGGGACCGCTCGCTCCAGCACGTCGAGCTCGTGGTTGACCTCGATGCGCAACGCCTGGAAGACGCGTTTGGCCGGATGCCCGGCTCTCTGCACCGCGGCAGGCGTCGCATCCTGGATCACCGCCACGAGCTGCCCCGAGCGGGTGATCGGCTCCTGACTCCTGGCCCGCACGATGGCCCGCGCGTACCGGGCGGCGAGCTTCTCCTCGCCGTAGTCGAGGAAGATGCGCCGCAACTCGTCCTCGCCGTACTCGGCGACGACGACCTGCGCGGTCAGCTCCGACGTGGAATCCATGCGCATGTCGAGCGGGGCGTCCTTGGAGTAGGAGAACCCACGCTCCACCCGGTCCAGCTGCAGAGAGGAGACGCCGAGGTCGAAGAGCACGGCGTCGACCGTGGTGTATCCGGCGGATGCCACGGCATCCGTGATTCCGTCGTAGACCGTGTGCACCGCCTTCAGCCGGTCGCCGAACGCTGCCAACCGCTGTGTCGCCAGTGCGATCGCCTCGGTGTCGCGGTCGAGCGCGATCACCGTGAGAGAGGGGAAGCGCTGCAGAAAGGCCTCGGTGTGCCCGCCCAGGCCGAGCGTCGCGTCGACGAGCACCGGCCTGTCGGCCTCGAGGGCCGGCGCGAGCAGCTCCACGCAGCGCTCGAGCATGACCGGCACGTGGATGTCGCGGGGATCGCTGTCATCGACCATGAAATGTCGGAGCCCGCTCCTGGCGCCGGATCCCCATCCACACGCCACCTGACACCGGGGAAGTGCGTCAGGGGTGCGATGTGTGGCTGGGAGTCCGGCGCCAGGCGCTAGAACAGCCCCGGGATCACCTCCTCGGCCGTCTCCGCGAACGACGCCTCGTTCGAGGTGAGGTAGGCATCCCACGCGGCGGAGTCCCAGATCTCCGCGCGGTTGCCTGCACCGATCACCGTGAGATCCCGCTGCAGCCCGGCGTACGTCCGCAGAAGCGGTGGGATCGTCACGCGGTGCTGCTTGTCGGGGATCTCGTCGCTGGCTCCCGAGAGGAACACGCGCAGATAGTCACGGGCCTGCTTGCTCGTGACCGGTGCCTGCCGGATCTTCTCGTTCAGCGACTCGAACTCGCGGCGCGGAAAGACGTAGACGCATCGCTCCTGGCCGCGGGTCATGACGAGTCCTGACTCGAACTCTTCGCGGAACTTGGCCGGGAGGATGATGCGCCCTTTCTCGTCGAGCTTCGGGGCGTAGGTGCCAAGGAACATCGGCCCTCCCCCGGTTGATCTGCGGCCGCGAGCCTGCGACGTCCTCCACTTTACTCCACATCCATCCACGAATCGCGGAAAAGTGTCGGATTCATAGCATAGGCCGCCCCAAAAGCCCGACAAACACAAGGAAAGCCCGCGGTGGAGGACCGTGGAGGAAATTGGGCAGTCAGGCCGGCGCGCGGGATGTCATCGTTCGGGGAAACGCGTTGCCGGCCGGCGACAGATAAGCCCGGAGGGAGCTATCCCTTAAACACGAATCGCGCGCCTTTCGGCGCGCGATGGTTCTTCATATGGTGGCTCGTCGGCGGACTGGAGTGCCCACGAGCCGGTGCCTCAGTGGTCTCCCTCTTGGCGCTTGTCCCAGCGCTCGTTGAGTTTGTCCATGAAACCGGGTTGCGCAGGTTTGGCGGCAGGCGTCTCCGACTGCTCGTCGGCGATCGCAGCGGCTCGCTTGGCGCGGCTGGGCGTGATCGCCACGAGCACACCGACGAGCATGAGAGCAAAGCCCAGGATGCCCACCACGATGACCTGGACGAACACCCCGGTCAACAGAACGGCGACACCCACCACGGCCAGAAGAATGCCGAGGACGACGGCGCGGTAGGTGGGACGAACTCGGGCTCCACCGACCTTCGCGACGAAGTCGGCGTCATTCTGATAGAGGCTGCGCTCCATCTCATCGAGGAGGCGCTGCTCGTGCTCCGAAAGCGGCATCCTTGTCCCCCTCAGGCTAACGAGAATGACGATGTGGTGACTTCTTATTCTAGTCTCGCTGCCGCAGCTAGGCTAGGCGCGTGCCCGAAAGCTCGCGATTGATCGATCTCATCGACGACCGTATCGGACACTTCCTTCAGACGCGCGATTCCATTTTGTTGTCCATCGCCCCGGAGATGGGGCCGCTGGCGGCGATCTCCCGGCAGTTTCTCAGTGGCGGCAAGAGATTCCGGGCCCTGTTCTGCTACTGGGGCTATCGCGCGGTGAACGACACGCGCGACGCTAGCGAACCGGAGCGGCTCGACCCCGTGATCGGCTCCGCCGCGGCCCTCGAGCTGTTTCATGCGGCCGCCCTCGTGCACGACGACATCATCGACCGGTCAGACACCCGGCGCGGCGCGCCGTCGGCGCATCGGCGGTTCGAGTCGCTGCACCGGGAGAGCGGCTGGGACGGCTCGGCCGCCGACTTCGGAGACGGCGCCGCTGTGCTGCTCGGCGACCTCCTGCTGGGCTTCAGCGACGACCTGCTCGCGGAGGCGCTCGCCGACGACGTCCCTGCCGACCGGGCGAAGGAGGTGCGCCGGGAGTTCGGGCGCATGCGGGCCGAGGTGATCGCCGGTCAGTATCTGGACATCCTCGAGGAGCGATCGTGGCGAACCGGCACCGATGACGAGCTCCTCCCGCGTGCCGAACGGGTGATCGTCTACAAGTCCGCGAAGTACAGCGTGCAGGCGCCGCTCGTCATCGGCGGCATGCTCGCCGGCGGCACGCTCGAGCAGCTGGATGCCCTGCGCGAGTTCGGCCTGCCGCTCGGCATCGCCTTCCAGTTGCGCGACGATCTCCTCGGCGTCTTCGGCGATGCACACGTGACCGGCAAGCCGAGCGGAGACGATCTGCGGGAGGGCAAGCGCACCGTGCTCGTCGCGCTGACCCGCAAGGCTCTTCCGGCATCCGCGAGGCGCGTGCTGGATGAGCTCCTCGGCGACCCCGGCCTCGGCGACGAGCAGATTCGCATGCTGCAGAGCACGATCAACTCATCGGGCGCCACCGCCGAGGTGGAGCGGATGATCCTGGGGAACGTCGATCGCGCAAGGCGCGCCCTCGACGGCGCACCGCTGGCGGACGTCGCGGTGGGTCAGCTGCGGGACCTCATCGAGTCGGTCAGCGATCGCGTCGCGTGACGGACGGGCCCTGGGATGTCTCAGGCACGTTCTAACCCAGCGCCTGGGCGATGCGTCGCACCTCCGCCTTGCGCCCGGCGCGCAAGGCATCGATGGGAGCGACGCCTAGGCTGTCCTCCGGCTGCAGCAACCACGACATGGCATCGCTGTCGCTGAAGCCGGCGTCAGCGAGCACGATCAGGGTGCCTCGTAGCTCGCTCAGCGGCTCGTCGCCTGCGATGAAGTCCGATGGCACCTTCAGTACACCGTCGACGCGAGTCGCCAGCAGATGCTTGTCTTCGAGCAACCGGTGGACGCGCCCGACACCTACGCCGAGAACATCGACGAGCTCGGGCACGGTCAGCCAGGTGCGCTCTGCTTCCGTTCGGGTTTCCTGAGTCTGCGCGGATGCGGAACTGGGTTTCGCCACTGAACAAGGGTGTCATGAACCGAGCATTTTGTGCAGGCCCTGTGAGCCCTATTCGTTACCGTGTTCTACCCGGATGCTTCAGCATGTCGTCCGTAGACTCGTCGAGTGACCGCGAGTCAGCCCGATCCGATGCTCGGCCGTCTCATCGACGGCCGGTATCAGGTGCGCTCGCGGATCGCGCGCGGCGGCATGGCGACCGTCTATCTGGCCACCGATCTGCGCCTCGAGCGCCGCGTGGCGATCAAGGTGATGCACGGGCATCTCGCTGACGATGCTCAGTTCAAGAACCGCTTCGTACAGGAGGCGCGCTCGGCGGCGCGGCTCGCACATCCGAACGTGGTGAGCGTGTTCGACCAGGGTCAGGACGCCGACATGGCGTACCTGGTGATGGAGTACCTCCCCGGCATCACGCTGCGGGATCTGCTGCGCGACTACGGCAGGCTCACGCCCGAGCAGACCATCGACATCACGGATGCCGTGCTCTCCGGTCTCGCCGCCGCACACCGGGCGGGCATCGTGCACCGCGACCTCAAGCCGGAGAACGTGCTGCTCGCCGACGACGGACGCATCAAGATCGGCGACTTCGGACTGGCTCGGGCGGTCACCAACAGCACAGGCACCGGCCAGGCGCTGCTCGGCACCATCGCCTACCTCTCCCCCGAACTCGTCACCAGGGGCGTCGCCGACGCGCGCAGCGACATCTACGCGCTCGGCATCATGATGTTCGAGATGCTCACCGGTGAACAGCCGTTCAAAGGCGAGCAGCCGATGCAGGTCGCGTACCAGCACGCGAACGACGCGGTTCCGCGACCGAGCCGGCTGAATCCCGAGGTGCCGCCACAGCTGGACGAGCTCGTGCTCTGGGCGACGGCGAAGGATCCGGCGGCACGTCCCGCGGACGCCGGCGTGATGCTCGAGCGCCTTCTGCAGGTCGAACGAGAACTCCACACTCCCGGTTCGGATACCGGCCCCCAGCCGACGCTGGTGCTCGCGGGCGGCGCCTTCGAGGCATCCGACTCCGACACACAGCTCATCGGGCCGGCTGCACAGGTGCGGCCGGAGGCGTCGGCCACGGATGCCGTGGCCGCCCTCGCGAAGACCGCGCACGGCCGGCAGTCCCGAGGCTGGTGGCTGCTCGCGCTGGTGCTCGTGCTCGCGGCGCTCGCAGGTGGCACAGGCTGGTATTTCGGCGGCGGTCCCGGTTCGCAGGTGACGGTTCCCACGGTGAACGGGATGAGCCTCGATGCAGCCAAGACGGCACTGACGAAGGCCGGCTTCAAGATCGCGACCGACGACGTGTACTCCTCGGCGGTATCCGCCGGTTCGGTCGTGTCATCCACACCAGGACAGGGAACGAAGGCCACCAACGGCTCCACCGTGAAGCTGCACGTCTCCAAGGGCAGGCAGCCGGTCACCATTCCGGTGCTGGCCGGACTCAGCAAGGCACAGGCTCAGAAAGCGATCACCGACGCGGGAGCCCTACTCGGGACTGTAGACGAGCAGTTCAACGGCGATGTCCCCAAGGGCGTGGTCATTTCTGCAGCACAGGCCGAGGGAGACAAGGCCGATCTGTCGAAGGGCGGGGGCTACTTCAAGGGTCTGAAGGTGAACCTGGTCGTCTCACTCGGCGCGGTGCCCGACGTGACGGGCAAGAGCTTCTCCGACGCCCAAGCGGCGCTGACCGCGGTCGGCCTGACCTCAGCTACGGGAAAGAACGAGTACAGCAACGACGTTCCCTCCGGCGATGTTATCTCCCAGGCCCCGCAGAACGCGGGACCGGTGCGCAAGGGTGACACGATCGTGCTGGACATCTCCAAAGGTCCGCAGCTCTTCCCTGTTCCGAACGTGGTCGGAATGTCGAGGGATCAGGCGAAGAAAGCGCTCACGGACGCGGGGTTCGTTCCCGAGTACTCGTCGTTCTGGGATGCAGTGCCGGACGGCCTCACGAAGGTGCAGTCGCAGTCGCCGGACTCCTCGACGCAGCAGCCCAAGGGCACGAAGGTCAATCTCGGAATCGTCGCCGGAGGCTGAACGGCCCGAAGCGGCTGGCCGAGCTTCAGCGTGCGCCGAGCTCCTCAGCGACCAGGAAGGCCAGCTCGAGCGACTGCATGTGGTTCAGCCGCGGGTCGCACAGCGACTCGTAGCGGGTCGCGAGCGTCGCCTCGTCGATGTGCTCTGAGCCGCCGAGGCACTCCGTCACGTCGTCGCCGGTAAGCTCCACGTGGATGCCGCCCGGCACCGTGCCGGCGTCGCGGTGCGCGTCGAAGAATCCCTTGACCTCGTCGACCACGTCGTCGAATCGACGCGTCTTGTAGCCGGATGGCGTCGTCAGTCCGTTGCCGTGCATCGGGTCGCTCACCCACAACGGGGTGGCGCCATGCCGCTTGATCGCGTCGAGCAGCGGCGGGAGGGCATCCCGGATCTTTCCGGCGCCCATGCGCGTGATGAACGTGAGCCGGCCCGGTTCGCGCGTTGGGTCGAGCTTGTCGATCAACCGGAACATGTCGTCGGCCGAGGTCGACGGGCCGAGCTTCACGCCGATCGGGTTGCGCACCCGGCTCAGGAAGTCCACGTGCGCGCCATCGATCTGCCGCGTGCGCTCACCGATCCAGACGAAATGCGCCGAGGTGTTGTACGGCGTGCCGGTGCGCGAGTCGATGCGCGTCATGGGCCGCTCGTAGTCCATCAGAAGTGCCTCGTGGCTGGAATAGAACTCGACGCGCTTGATCTCGTCGAAGTCCGCGCCGGCGGCCTCCATGAACTTGATCGCCCTGTCGATCTCACGGGCCAGACCCTCGTAGCGCTGGTTGGCCGGGTTCGCAGCGAAGCCTCGGTTCCAGCTGTGCACCTGACGGAGGTCGGCGAAGCCGCCCTGGGTGAACGCCCGGATCAGGTTCAGCGTGGATGCCGCCGTGTGGTACCCCTGCACGAGACGACGGGGGTCGGCGGTACGCGACTCGGCGGTGAAGTCGTAGCCGTTGACCATGTCGCCCCGGTAGGCGGGAAGCGTGACGTCTCCGCGGGTCTCGGTGTCGCTCGAGCGCGGCTTGGCGAACTGGCCGGCCATGCGGCCCATCTTGATGACCGGCACTGAGGCGCCGTAAGTGAGCACAACGGCCATCTGAAGCACCGTCATGACCCGGGCTCGGATCTGATCGGCGGTGGCCCCTGAGAAGGTCTCGGCGCAGTCGCCGCCCTGCAGCAGAAAGGCGCGACCTTCCGCGGCCGCCGCGATGCGGGTGCGCAGATGGTCGACCTCGCCGGCGAAGACGAGCGGGGGCAACGTCGCAAGCTCCTCGGATGCCACGCGCGCGGCATCCGCACTCGGCCAGGTGGGTTGCTGCTTGGCTTCGAGGGTGCGCCAGTGGTCGAGGCCCGCGAGAACGGATTCGTCGGCAGGGATGGCAGGGGCGGTGTGGTCGAGCAGCACGGTGAGCAAGCCTAGCGGGCGAGACTGGGCCGGCGCTCTTTCACCGTCGAGGCGTAGACATCCACGTATTCCTGCTGGCCGAGGCCGTGCAGCGAGTAGACGATCTCGTCGGTGATCGACCGGAGAATGAAGCGGTCGCCCTCGAGACCCTCGAAGCGCGAGAAGTCGAGCGGGTCTCCGAAGACGACGCCGATCCGGCGGATGCGTGGCAGCTTGGACCCGATCGGCATGACCGCCTGCGTTCCGATCATCACGACCGGCACGACCGGCACGTGCCCCTCGAGGATCATGCGCGCCACTCCGGTGCGGCCCCGATAGAGGCGCCCGTCCGGGCTGCGGGTGCCCTCCGGGTAGATGCCGAGGATCTCGCCCCTGGCCAGTACCCCGAGCCCGGTGTTGAGGGATGCCTCGGACGCGGGTCCGCCCCCGCGGTCGATGGGCAGCTGCCCGGTCGCCTTCATGAACGTCTTCGTGAGCCAGCCCATCACGCCACGCCTGGTGAAGTAGTCGATCTTGGCCAGGAACGAGACGTGCCTGCCGACGACGAGGGGGAGGAAGAGCGAGTCGATGAACGACAGATGGTTGCTGGCGAGGATGACGGCGCCGTTCTTCGGCACCTTCTCGAGCCCGATGACCCACGGCCGGAAGATCGCGCGAAGCGCGGGGCCCGCGACGATGTACTTCAACAGCCAGTAGAACACTTCTCGCGCAACCCTTTCGTAGCGTGCAGATGAAGCTTAACGGCTGGTGAGGTTACCGCTCAGCGGCTCACGGCATGCAGACGAGCGAGGTCTGCCGCACCGACCACGCCCGCGTCGTTGACGAGCTCGGCGATGCGGAACTCCGGCTCCGGGTGGTAGCCGCGCGCGGGGAGGTTCTCCAGGTAGGCGCTGCGAATCGGTTCCAGAAGCCGGTCGCCGGCCTGCGCCACTCCCCCGCCGAAGACGAACATCTGCGGGTCGAGAACGGCGGCGAGGCTGGCGCTGGCCTGGCCGAGCCAGTCGCCGAGCTGGCGCAGTGCCGCCAGCGCTCCGGGGTCGTCCTGCTGGATGAGGTCGCCGATGTCGGATCCGGACAGTCTTCCGTTCCTGGTGCGCACGTCGGCGAGGGCCTGGCCGATGCCACCCTGATCGGCGAGCTCGTTGGCGTACCGCTGCAGGGCTCGGCCGGATCCGTACTGCTCGATGCATCCCCGCGCGCCGCAGCCGCAGAGCAGACCGCCGGGCACGACTCGCATGTGGCCGACCTCGGCGCCGGCGCCGAAGCCGCCGCGGAAGAGCCGGTCCTCGCTGACGATCGCACCCCCGACACCGGTCCCGATGGTGAGGATGACCATGTCGCTGACGAGACGCCCGGCACCGAACCGGAACTCGGCCCACCCGGCGGCGTTCGCGTCGTTCTCGATGACGACCGGGACATCCACACGCGCCTCGATCTTCTGGCGCAACGGCTCGTTCCGCCAGGCGATGTTGGGTGCGTAGTAGACCGTGGAGCGTGCGGCGTCGACGAAGCCCGCCGCTGCGACCCCGGCTCCCACGGGATCGGCGTCCGCAGAGAGCCGATCGATCATCTCGACCACCGCGTCTTCGATGCCCCTGGTGTCTTTCGGCGTCGGCACACGGTCTTCACGGATGATCACACCGAGTTCGTCGACGAGGGCGCCGGCGATCTTCGTGCCTCCGATGTCGATTCCGATCGCGTGCACGCTGCGTCTCGCCTTTCGTCGGAGGGTTCGGGCCGTCCGGGCCGGCAGCCGATAAAGCATAGAGTGTAGTGGTTGTATCGGTGCCGAAGGAGCTACCCGTGAACCATGCCGAAACGCCCGCAGCAGTGCCCGCCGATCCGCACGCGAACGCTGCGGACTTGTTGGTCGCCCGTGTCGCGGAGACGCCCGACAAGGTGCTCTTCGGCAAGCCGGCGGGCGACGGATGGCAGGACGTCACGGCGGCGCAGTTCGAGGCGGAGGTGGTCGCACTCGCCAAGGGCCTGGTCGCCGCAGGCGTGCAGCCCATGGAGAAGATCGGCATCATGTGCCGCACCCGGTACGAGTGGACGCTGATCGACTTCGCCACCTGGTACGCCGGTGCGGTGCTCGTGCCCATCTACGACACCAGCTCGCCCGCCCAGGTGCAGTGGAACCTCAGCGACTCCGAGGCCAGCGGCCTGTTCCTCGAGACCGCCGACCACTTCGCGCGGTTCGACGAGGTCGCGGCCGACCTTCCGCAGATCCGCAACGTGTGGCAGGTCGAGCTCGGAGACCTCGCGAAGCTGGTCGCGGCCGGCAAAGACGTGCCCGACGAGGAGATAACCCGGCGCCGTCGGCTGGCGAACGAGGACGACCTCGCCACCATCATCTACACCTCCGGCTCCATGGGCCGCCCGAAGGGGTGCGTCATCACGCACTCGAACTTCGTCGAGCTGTCACGCAACTCCGCGGTCGCGCTCGGCGAGCTCGTCGACGACCCGCGCGGGGCATCCACTCTGCTGTTCATCCCGCTCGCGCACGTGTTCGCCCGGTTCATCTCGGTGCTGTGCGTGCACGGCGGTGTGCGCGTCGGACACCAGCCCGACACCCGCAGCCTCCTGCCCTCGCTCGGCACCTTCAAACCCAGCTTCCTGCTGGCCGTTCCGCGGGTGTTCGAGAAGGTCTACAACTCGGCCGAGCAGAACGCCGAGTCGAGCGGCAAGGGCGGCATCTTCCGCAAGGCGGCGCAGGTCGCCGTCGAGTACTCGAAGGCGCAGGAGGCCGGCCGATCCATTCCGCTCGGCTTGCGCCTGCAATTCGCGCTCTACAACCGGCTGGTGTTCGCCAGGCTGCGGGCTGCGATGGGCGGCAACGTTCGCTACGCGGTGTCGGGCTCCGCGCCGCTCGGCGCCCGCCTCGGCCACTTCTTCCACAGCATGGGCATCAAGGTGCTCGAGGGCTACGGACTGACGGAGACCACTGCGCCGGCGACCGTGAACCTTCCTCAACGCTCCAAGATCGGCACGGTGGGCGTTCCACTGCCCGGCGTCGCGATCCGCATCGCCGACGACGGCGAGATCCTCGTCAAGGGCGTGGATGTCTTCAAGGAGTACTGGAAGAACCCGCAGCAGACGGCCGACGCGTTCGAGGACGGCTGGTTCAAGACCGGTGACCTCGGGAGTCTGGACGACGACGGCTTCCTCACCATCACGGGACGCAAGAAGGAGATCATCGTCACCGCAGGCGGCAAGAACGTCGCACCCGCAGTGCTCGAGGACCCGATCCGCGCGAATCCCCTGGTGGGTCAGGTCGTCGTGGTCGGCGACCAGAAGCCGTTCATCGGTTGCCTGATCACACTGGACACCGAGATGCTCCCGGTGTGGTTGCCCAACAACGGCGAGGACGCCGCGATGCCGCTCGAGGTAGCCGCGAAGCATCCGGCCGTGCTGGCCGAACTGCAGAAGGCGGTCGACGCTGCGAACGCCCAGGTCTCGCGCGCCGAGTCGATCCGCAAGTTCGTGGTGCTGCCGACGGAGTTCACGGAGCAGAGCGGGCACCTCACGCCCAAACTCAGCATCAAGCGCAACGAGATCCTGAAGGACTTCGCCGGCGAGATCGAGTCGCTCTACGCCAACTCCCCGTCGACGGAGGGCTTCAGCCTGCGCTGAAAGCGGTTCAGAACCAGCTCGACTCGCGCACCTTGCGCATGGCCTCGCGGCGTCGCTCAGGAGCGAGGCGCTTGAGGTACACGATGCCGTCGAGGTGGTCCGTCTCGTGCTGCAGCGCCTGCGCAAGAACCCCTGTGCCCTCGACGACCACCTCGTTGCCGTCCAGATCGGTGCCCCTCGCCTTCGCGTAGGTGTGCCGGGGCGTCGGGAACCAGAGCCCTGGGACCGAGAGGCATCCTTCGTCGATCTCCTCGACGTCGTCGCCGAGCTCGACGATCTCGGGGTTGATGAGGTAGCCCACCTCGCCCTCGACGTTGTAGCTGAACGCGCGCAGGCCGACACCGATCTGGCACGCGGCGACTCCTGCACGTCCCTCGACCTTGACACTGTCGACGAGGTCGGCGACCAGCGAGCGGACACCGTCGTCGACCGCGGCTATCGGGTCGGAAACGGTGGTGAGCACGGGGTCGCCGTAGAGACGGATCGGGCGGTCAGGCATCCGCTCATTTTATAAGGGCGGGATGCCTGCGCTCGGTACAGGCGTCACTCCGGGTTCACGACCACGAGCAGATCGCCGGCATCCACCTGTTGCGTCTTCGGCACGGCGAGGCGAGTGACCGTTCCCGAGACCGGCGAGGCGATGGCGGCCTCCATCTTCATCGCCTCGATCGATGCCACCGGAGTGCCTGCCACGACGCGGTCGCCCACCTCGACCTGCAGGGTGATCACACCGGAGAACGGTGCCGCGATGTGCCCGGGCACCGAGACATCCGCCTTCTCCGCGGCCTTCGTCTCCACCGTGATGGAGCGATCGCGCACGAACACCGGGCGCAGCTGCCCGTTGAGCGTCGTCATGACGGTGCGAATGCCCTTGTCGTCGGCCTCGCCGACCGCCTCGAGTCCCGCGTACAGCCGGACCCCAGGTCCGAGATGGATGACGTGCTCGCGACCCGGCGTCAAGCCGTAGAGGTAGTCGTCGGTGTCGAGCACCGAGACATCGCCGAACAGCTCGCGCACCTGCTCGAACTGCCGCGCAGGGCCTGGGAACAAGAGCCGGTTCAACGTGGAGCGTCGCGTCGCAGAGTCCGATTCGAGACCCTGGCGATCCTCGGCGGCCAGATCGGCAGCGGCGACTCGAACGTTCTTGCCCTCGAGCACCCTGCTGCGGAACGGTTCGGGCCATCCTCCGGGAAGGTCGCCGAGTTCGCCGGCCATGAAACCGACGACCGAGTCGGGCACGTCGTACTTCTGCGGGTTCTGTTCGAAGTCGTCCGGGTCGGCGTGCACGGCCGCCAGATGCAGTGCGAGGTCGCCGACCACCTTCGACGAGGGCGTCACCTTCGGGATGCGGCCGAGGATGCGGTTCGCCGCCGCATACATGTCCTCGATCAGTTCGAAGTCCTCGGCCAGTCCGAGCGCCTTCGCCTGCTGCCTCAGGTTCGACAGCTGTCCACCGGGGATCTCGTGGGTGTACACACGCCCGGTCGGGCCGGGAAGCCCGGACTCGAACGGGCTGTAGAGCCCGCGCACGGCCGCCCAGTACGGCTCGAGGTCGGTCACGTTCCGCAGCGGGATTCCCGTGTCGCGCGAGGTGTGCGCGAGCGCCGCAACGAGCGCGGATGCCGATGGCTGGCTCGTCGTACCCGACATGGGTGCGCTGGCCACGTCGACGGCATCCGCGCCCGCCGCGCTCGCCGCCAGCAGCGTGGCGAGCTGGCCGCCCGCCGTGTCGTGCGTGTGCACGTGCACCGGAACGTCGAACCGCTCACGGAACGAGCGCACCAGCAGCTCAGCGGCACCCGGCCGGAGCAAGCCGGCCATGTCTTTGATGGCGAGCACGTGAGCGCCGGAGGCCACGATGCTCTCTGCCAGCCGCAGGTAGTAGTCGAGCGTGTACAGCTTCTCGGCCGGGTCGAGCACGTCGGCCGTGTAGCAGACGGCCACCTCCGCAACTGCTGTGCCCGTCTGCAGCACGGCATCGATGGCCGGACGCATCTGGCTGACGTCGTTGAGGGCATCGAAGATGCGGAAGATGTCGACGCCGGTGGCCGCAGCCTCGCGCACGAAGGCATCCGTCACCTCGGTGGGGTAGGGAGTGTAGCCCACCGTGTTGCGGCCGCGCAGCAGCATCTGGATGTTGATGTTCGGCAGCACCCCGCGCAACGCTGCGAGCCGCTCCCACGGGTCCTCGCCGAGGAACCGGAGCGCGACATCATAGGTGGCACCTCCCCACGCCTCGACCGAGAGGAGCTGCGGAGTCATCCGTGCGACGTAAGGCGCGACGGCGAGCAGATCCTTCGTGCGCACCCGGGTCGCGAGCAGCGACTGGTGGGCGTCGCGGAAGGTGGTCTCGGTGACCGCAAGCGGGCTCTGCGCACGGAGCTCCGCCGCGAATCCGGCCGGCCCGAGTGCGAGCAGCCGCTGACGGGATCCGTCCGGCGCCGGTGCGGCGAGATCGACGTCCGGCAGCTTGGTGACGGGGTCCGCCACGTGCGGCCTCGGACCGTTCGGCTGGTTCACCGTCACGTCGACCAGCCAGTTGAGGAGCTTGGTGCCGCGGTCCTTCGACACGCGGCCGCGCAGCAACTGGGGCCGCTCCTCTATGAACGAGGTGCTGAGGTCGCCGGAGACGAACGACGTGTCGTCGAGCACCGCCTGCAGGAACGGGATGTTCGTGGCCACTCCGCGGATGCGGAACTCGGCCAGCGCTCGCCTTGCCCGCAACACGGCGGCGCCGAAGTCGCGTCCGCGGCAGGTCAGCTTGGCGAGCATCGAGTCGAAGTGCGGGCTGATCTGCGCGCCGGCGGCGACCGTGCCGCCGTCGAGCCGGATGCCGCCGCCGCCTGGCGACCGGTACGTCGTGATCGTTCCCGTATCCGGGCGGAAGCCCTGCGTCGGATCCTCGGTCGTGATGCGGCACTGGATGGCGGCGCCGTGCAGCTGGATGCGTTCCTGGTGCAGCCCGAGATCGGCGAGCGTCTCCCCCGCCGCGATGCGCATCTGCGACTGCACCAGGTCGACGTCGGTGACCTCCTCGGTGACCGTGTGTTCGACCTGGATGCGTGGGTTCATCTCGATGAACACGTGCTGACCGGCACGCTCGCCCGCTGTGTCGAGCAGGAACTCGACGGTCCCGGCGTTCACATACCCGATCGACGAGGCGAACGCGATGGCATCCCGGTACAGCGCCTGACGGATGTCGTCGGACAGGTTCGGCGCCGGCGCGATCTCGAGCACCTTCTGGTGACGGCGCTGCACGGAGCAGTCGCGTTCGAACAGGTGCACCGTGTGTCCGGTCGCATCCGCGAGCACCTGCACCTCGATGTGGCGCGGTCGCAGCACCGCCTGCTCGAGAAACATGGTCGGGTCGCCGAAGGCACTGTCGGCTTCGCGCATAGCCTCTTCGAGCGCAGGGCGGAGATCCGCCCGGCTGTTCACCCGCCGCATCCCGCGGCCCCCACCGCCGGCGACCGCCTTGGCGAAGATGGGGAAGCCGATCTCGTCGGCGCCGGCCAGCAGTTCGTCGATGTCGCGCGACGGCGGAGTGGACTTCAGCACCGGCACGCCTGCGGCGATCGCGTGTTCCTTGGCCGTGACCTTATTGCCCGCCATGCGCAGCACGTCGGCGTTCGGACCGATGAACGTTATGCCCGCCGCGGCCGCAGCTTCGGCGAGCTGCGGGTTCTCCGAGAGGAAGCCGTAGCCGGGGTAGATGGCATCCGCTCCGGCCTGCTGTGCCACCCGGATGATCTCGTCGACGTCGAGGTACGCCCGCACCGGATGCCCCGGCTCGCCGATCTCGTACGCCTCGTCGGCCTTCAACCGATGCATCGAGTTGCGGTCCTCGTAGGGGAACACCGCGACCGTCTGAGCACCGAGCTCGTAGGCGGCGCGGAACGCCCGGATGGCGATCTCTCCGCGGTTGGCGACCAGGATCTTCGTGAACATCAGGGCCTCTCTGGCGGGGCACGCGCCGCTCAGCGAACGGTTAGGTTCTCCAAGACTACTGACGGTAACGTTGCCTCTTGTGCATGTGCTCAGCGTCAGCTCCCTCAAGGGCGGTGTCGGCAAGACCACGGTGACGTTGGGTCTCGCCTCCGCAGCCTTCGCCAAGGGACTTCGCACGCTGGTGGTCGATCTCGACCCCCAGTCGGACGTCTCGACAGGCATGGACATCACGATCGCCGGGCACCTCAACGTGGCCGACGTGCTCGCGTCTCCGAAGGAGAAGGTGGTGCGCGCCGCCATCGCGCCGAGCGGGTGGACCCGCGGGCGCCCCGGCAAGGTCGACGTCATGATCGGCAGCCCTTCGGCGATCAACTTCGACGGCCCGCACCCGTCGATCCGTGACATCTGGAAGCTCGAAGAGGCCCTCGCCAACGTCGAGCACGACTACGATCTCGTGCTCATCGACTGTGCGCCCTCGCTGAACGCGCTCACCCGCACCGCCTGGGCGGCCAGCGACCGGGTATCGGTCGTGACGGAGCCCGGCTTGTTCTCCGTAGCGGCCGCGGACCGCGCTCTGCGCGCCATCGAGGAGATCAGGCGCGGCCTCTCCCCCCGCCTTCAGCCGCTCGGCATCATCGTCAACCGCGCCCGCGTGCAATCGCTGGAGCACCAGTTCCGCATCAAAGAGCTGCGCGACATGTTCGGCCCGCTCGTGCTTTCGCCCCAGCTGCCGGAACGCACCTCCCTGCAGCAGGCGCAGGGCGCGGCGAAGCCGCTGCACGTGTGGCCGGGCGAAAGCGCGCAGGAGATGGCGCACAACTTCGATCAGCTGCTGGAGCGAGTGCTGCGCACCGCCCGCATCGGCGAGTACGCGGAACAGAACTAGCTGATCTTCTTCGCGGCCCGGCGGACGGCGAGTTCGTCCATGGGGTCGGATGCCTGCACATCCAGTTCGACGAGACTCGTCTCGACCTCGCGCAGCACCTTGCCGACCGCGATGCCGAACACTCCTTGCCCGCGCCCGACGAGGTCGATGACCTCGTCGTCGGAGGTGCACAGGTAGACGCTGGCGCCATCGCTCATCAGCGTGGTCTGGGCCAGGTCGTTCACGCCCTCCTTGCGCAGCTGCTCGACTGCCGTGCGGATCTGCTGGAGGGAGATTCCGGTGTCGAGCAATCGCTTCACGAGCTTGAGCACCAGGATGTCGCGGAACCCGTAGAGGCGCTGCGACCCGCTGCCCGCCGCGCCGCGCACGGTGGGCTCGACGAGTCCGGTGCGCGCCCAGTAGTCCAGTTGGCGGTAGCTGATGCCCGCTGCTCGTGCCGCGACGGCTCCGCGGTAGCCCGAGACGTCGTCCATCTCCGGCAGGCCATCGGTGAACAGGAACCCGAGGTCGTAGCGAGCGTCGTCATTCCGACGAACTTCGGTCATGCGCGTTCCCTCTCACCCCAGGCGCCTCGCTCACGCGCGACGTACCTTCCACGGTAACCGTGCCCGGTGAGGCGATCAACGACATCCGCCCGAACGGTGCGGCGTGTCGTGACCTCCGTCGTGGTCATGGCGCCAGGCGCGCGATCGCCGCGCGCACAATGCTCGATCGCACCGTCTCGAGATCGTCGGCGAGCTCCCGCCCGAGCTCCCCCGCCCGGGACCGTGCGCTGGCGTCGCTGCGCCGCAGCACCGGGGCGAGCGCGGTCTCGATGAGGCCGATGTCTCGCTCGGCGGACGCCCGCAACCCGCGAAGATGACGCGGCTCGATTCCCGCCCGGTGCAGTTCCACGAGTGCGGCGAGCACCGTCAGCTGGTCGTCGCCGTACACCTCGGCGGGCACGATCAGCGACGCGGCGATCGCCTCCTGCAGGAGTGCCTGCGAGGCACCGGATTCTTTCAACAGCTCGTCGCGGCTGAATCGCCTGCCGGTGGAGAGCATGGTGGGGCGTGCGGGACCGGTGCCGGGGAGGATCGGAGTGCGGCCGGCATCCTGGTCGGCCAGATAGGAGCGGATGACCTTCAGCGGCAGGTAGTGGTCGCGCTGCAGGGTGAGGATGGTGCGCAGGCGCTCCACGTCGTGCGCGTCGAACTTGCGATAGCCGGAGGCCGTGCGCGCCGGGGTGACGAGTCCCTGTTCCTCGAGGAATCGCAGCTTCGACGGAGCGAGATCGGGGAACTCCGGCGTCAGCTGGGCCAGCACCTGACCGATGCTCAGCAATGCGGGCCGACGGGCGAGGCCGGAACCGCTCGCCTGCGACTCGCGCACCATCAGGCCGACGCCGACGCGTCCAGGTCGGGGCGGGCGGCGTAGAAGGTGAGCCGGAACTTGCCGACCTGCACCTCCGCTCCGTCGGTGAGGATGGCGCTCTCAACGCGCACACCGTCGAAGTATGTGCCGTTCAGCGACCCGAGGTCTTTCACTTCGAAAGCCGTGCCGTGGCGGATGAACTCGGCATGCCGGCGAGACACGGTGACGTCGTCGAGGAAGATGTCGGCATCCGGATGCCTGCCCGCTGTGGTCACGTCGGCATCGAGAAGGAAGCGCGCTCCGGTGTTCGGTCCGCGTCGAACGATCAGCAGCGCCGACCGGCTGGGCAGGGCGCTGATCGCCTCACGCTCCTCCGGCGTCACGCCTGCCGCCTGGGCGTTCATCGCCGCGGCGAAGTCCTCACCGAAACCGGCGGTCGTGTCGTCTCCCGAGGAATGTGCTTGGCGGTCCGGGTTCCGCTCGCGGTTCGGATCGTTCTGCTCAGCCACCGTCGACCTCCTCTCCAGAAAGCGTATCGGATGCTGCGCCCCCGCCGACAGCCGTGCCGCGAACCACACGACGGGTTTCCCGGATGTAGAGGATGCCCGCCCACCAGTACAGGAACGCGCCCCAGATGGCGATGGCCCAGCCGACCGGCTGAGAGGCCCACGAGATGACCGGGAACGCCTCGCCGAGCATGAGCACGGGCAGCGCGACGAGGAGCGCGAACGTGGCGATCTTGCCGAGATGGTGCACCGGGAGCGGACCGTGGCCGTGGTTCGCCAGCACGATGCCGAGCACCAGGAGCATCACGTCGCGGGCGATGATCGCAGCGACGAGCCACCATGGCAGCAGCTCGCGCCAGGCCAGCCCGATGAGGGCGGCGAAGATGTAGAGCCGGTCGGCTGCGGGATCCAGCAGCTGACCGAGCCGCGAGACCTGACGCAGGCGCCTGGCGAGGAAGCCGTCGAAGAAGTCGGTGATGCTCGCGACGATGAGCACGAGGAGCGCCCAGGCATCCCATCCGACGATGACGAACCACAGGAAGATCGGCACCAGCGCGAGCCGGAAGAAGCTCAGCAGATTGGGGACGGTGAGCACCCGAGACGAGACCGCTCCGGATGCCTGTTCCACGCCTGGAATCCTATGGGCTCCACCCGGATGCGACGACGCCCGCGCACCATCGCGACCATAGACTTCGGTACATGCCCCCTGTGATCGTCTGTCTGTTGATTCTCGCGGCCGTCTGCGTGGTGACGTGGGTGCTTTCCTTCCTCACGAAGGAGTACTCCTGGGTGGACCGCATCTGGTCGATCGTTCCGGTGGTGTACGTGTGGGTGTACGCGATCGCGGCGGGCCTCGCGGACGCACGGCTGGATGTGATGGCGGCCCTCGTCACGCTCTGGGGCGCCAGGCTCACATTCAACTTCGCGAGGAAGGGCGGATACGCTCCGGGCGGCGAGGACTACCGATGGGCGTTCCTGCGGTCGCGGATCGCTGGCTGGAAGTGGTTCCTCTTCAACCTCTTGTTCATCGTGCTCTACCAGAACGTGCTGATCTTCTTGTTCACGCTTCCCGCGTGGACGGCGTATCAGCACCAGAGCCCGTTCACGGTGCTGGACGTGGTCGCCGTCGTCGTGTTCCTCACGTTCCTGATCGGCGAGACCGTCGCCGATCAGCAGCAGTGGGACTTCCATCGGTGGAAGGCTGCGGAGACCGCCGCGGGACGCGAGCCGCATCCGCGCTTCCTGCGTTCCGGACTCTTCCGCTTCTCGCGTCACCCCAACTTCTTCTTCGAGCTGGGCCAGTGGTGGGTGATCTTCTTCTTCGGGACGATCGCGGCGGGGTCGGTGCTGCAGTGGACCGTGCTCGGTGCCGTATTGCTGACGGTTCTCTTCATCGGCTCCACCATCTTCACCGAGTCCATCTCACGCAGCCGCTACCCGGAGTACGTCGAGTACCAGGCCGAGACGTCGCCTATCGTGCCGTGGTTTCCTCGGCGACGCCGAGTCGCCGCTGCGTGACGGAGGTCCTCGTTAGCCTGGAGGCATGTCGTGCATTCGGTTCAACACCCCTGCCCAGCGCGAGGCGATGCGTCGTGCAGCGCCCGCGATGCTGACGGCTGAGGAAGCCGCTGCACTGCATCCGGCACCGCCGGTCACCGAAAGCAAGATCAGACGATTGCGCCTCCTGGCAGCGGATGCCAACCCGAAGATCAGGGAGAGCGTCGCCAGCAGCTACAACACTCCCGCCGACCTGTTCCAGGTGTTGGCGCATGACCCCGCGGAAGGCGTGCGCGCCTGCGTCGCGCGGAACGAGGCCACGCCGTGCGACGTGCTGCGCGAGCTCGCCGGGGATCGCTCCGAGCTCGTTCGCGGCTGGGTCGCCGCGAACTACTTCGTTCCTGAGGATGCCATGGCACGGCTGGCCGAGGACACCAGCCCGGTCGTGCGCTCGCTCGTGAGGTGGAAGGCGACGCTCGCGGCAGAGCCGGCAGTGTCCTAGACGGCGTCGATCGCTCGCCAGAGCGCCGCGGGCGATGATGTGGAGGCACCGAGCGCGGTGATGCGGTCGGTGAGGCCGCGGTCAGCGGTGACGACGATCGACTGTGCGGGATCGGGAAGCGACCGCACCCGGGCCACGATGGCGGAATCGCCGTCTGCGCTGGCCCGCTCGATGTCGAGCGCCTGCGGATGTGCCGGGTCGGGCATCCGTTTCGCCTCGCCCTCCAGCACGACGACCACGCGCGGCCACCACCTCTCGTGCGGAAGGCCGAGCACCTCCGCCGGCCAGCCTGCCTCTCCGAGCGCGACGAGGTGCTCGACGAGGCGGAACGCGGCGGCGGGCCGGTCGCGCCACCAGCCGTCCGGACGCGAGCCCACGACGTTCGCCGCGTCGACGATGACGACGGGATCGCGGAACAGGTCCTCGCGCAGCGATGGCCAACGCTCGGCGAACCCGGGATGGAGCGGCAGCGTGGCGACCTCGGCGACCGGAACCCAGCGCACCTCGATGCTCTCGGCATCCCCGATCACCGGAATGAATGGCGCGTCGGCACCCGCCACCACCGTGGAGTAAGACCACCAGCCGAGGTCGAGCAACGACAGGAATCTCGGCCGGACGTTCTCAGCCGGAACACCGGCCTCCTCCGTGGCCTCGCGGACGGCGCCGTCCCTGGCGCTCTCGCCGCGATGGCGCGCACCCCCGGGCAGGCCCCAGGTGCCGCCGAAGTGGCTCCACTCGGCCCTGTGCTGGAGCAGCACGCCGTCGTCGTGCCTTGCCACCAGCAGCCCTGCCGCACCGAAGGTGCCCCAGAACCTGCGACCGTCCGGACCCTCGACCCACGCGTCACCGCTACCATGCGGACGACGCTGCAGCGGCGCAGGGCCGTCGCTTCCGCTCGGCGACGTGGACAACTACCCGGCGCTCGGTGCGGAAGCGACGAACGCCTCGGCGTCCGCCTCTGGCATGACCACCATGCCGCGGGTACCGTGCGACGACAGCGCCATGGCCTCGAGCCATACGCGGTTGAGCTCCGGCGGGCGAGACCCCGAGAAACGGAACTGAAGCGGGATCGCCGGGGACACCCAGAGGCTGACGCGTCCGGATCCTTCCTCGGCCGGAACGGTCCAGTTGATCAGGAAGCTCTCCTGCAGCCGCAGCTTGACGATGATCGCGATCTTGAGATGGGCCAGAGTGCGATCGTCGATCTCGTACTCGGCACCAGAGCCGTAGATGAGGTATCCCATCTGCCCATCATCGCAGCACGGATGCTTGCTCGTCGTCCCCTTGACCTCCGTGGCGGCAGTCCAGTGCCGGAACGGGACGCACGACGACGCGCCTCAGCCCGCCTTCTTGCGGGTTCGGCTGCTGCTGTCCTGGTCCTTCGTACCGCTCGACTTGCCCTTCTTGGATCCGCGGTTCTTCTCCACGCTGCGCCGCAGGGCCTCCATGAGGTCGAGCACCTCACCCTTCTCGCCCTCGGCCTCCTCGCCGAACGTGGCCTCGGTGTCGATGGTCTCGCCCTGTTCGAGCTTGGCGTCGATGAGCTTCTTCAGCTGGATCTGGTAGTCGTCCTCGAACTTCTCCGGCGTGAAGTCGCTCTCGTAGCTGGCCACGAGCTTGGCCGACATGTCGAGTTCCTTGTCGGTGACGCGAACGTTCTCGGAAAGGCTCGGGAACTCCGGCTTGCGCACCTCGTCGGCCCAGAGCAGCCCCTGAAGCACGAGCACGCCGTCGCGCACGCGGAGGGCGCCCAGACGGGTCTTCTGACGAAGCGCGAACTGCACGATGGCGGTGCGGTTCGTCGCTTCCAACGTCTCACGCAGCAGCACGTATGCCTTGGCCGACTTGGAGTCGGGCTCGAGGTAGTAACTGCGCTCGAACATCAGCGGATCCACCTGATCGTCGGGAACGAACTCGACGACCTCGATCTCGTTGCTGCGCTCCTCCGGCAGCGAGGAGAGGTCCTCGTCGGTGAGGATGACCGTCTGATCGCCCGCTTCGTACGCCTTCGCGATGTGCTCGTAGGGAATGACCTTGCCGTCGATCTCACACGTGCGCTTGTAACGGATGCGACCTCCGTCTTTGTCGTGCACCTGGTGCAACGACACGTCGTGGTCTTCCGTCGCGCTGTAGATCTTGACCGGCACATTCACCAGGCCGAAGGCGATCACCCGCTTTCCGATGGCTCGCATACCGTCTATTGCACAGCCCCACCGGCAGAAGGGCAAGGGGAGGAGCGCGGCGACGGCCACGGCGTAACGTCGGGGCATGGCGACCAAGAGGACGACTGCGAGGGCGGCAGGATCGAGCGGCTCGCAGATCGTCGAGATCGACGGGCACCGGCTCAAGCTGACCAACCTCGACAAGGTGCTCTACCCCGAGACCGGCACGACGAAGGGCGACGTGGTCGGGTACTACGCGCAGATCGCGCCGCATCTGATCGAACACGCGCACGGACGACCGGCGACCCGCAAGCGCTGGCCGAACGGTGTGGGCACGGCGGAGCATCCGGAACCCCCCTTCTTCCAGAAGAACCTCGGAGAAGGAACGCCGGCGTGGGTGCCGCGGGTGACGATCCAGCACAGCGACCACGAAAACGTGTATCCGCTGGTGAACGATGCGGCGGTTCTCGCGTGGCTCGGCCAGATCGGCGCCCTGGAGATCCACGTTCCGCAATGGAAGGCGGGACCGCGTGGTGCCCGGCGCAATCCGGACCGGCTCGTGCTCGACCTCGACCCGGGTGAGGGCGTCGGCCTCGCCGAGTGTGCCGAGGTGGCGTTCTGGGCCAGAGACATCCTCACCGGCATGGGACTGGAGCCCGTGCCCGTGACCAGCGGCAGCAAGGGCATCCACCTGTACGCACGGCTCGACGGGGCGCAGACCTCCGACCAGGTCTCGCAGGTCGCGCACGAGCTCGCCCGGGCTCTGGAGGCCGATCACAAGGACGAGGTGATCAGCACGATGAAGCGTGCAGATCGCGCGGGCAAGGTGTTCATCGACTGGAGTCAGAACAACGCCAACAAGACGACGATCGCACCGTACTCGCTGCGCGGCAGGTCGCATCCCATGGTCGCAGTACCCCGCACGTGGCGGGAACTCGCCTCGTCGAAGCTGACCCAGCTGGGGTACGAAGAGGTGCTGAAACGCATGGCGAAGAAGGATGACCCGCTCATGGAGACCACGCCGGGCACCGTCGGCGAGGCGGACCGCCTCACCGTCTATCGCAGCAAACGGGATGCCGCCAAGACCCCGGAACCTGTGCCGAAGGGCACGCCGAAGACCACCAACGGCCGCTCGTTCGTCATCCAGAAGCACGCGGCGAGGCGGCTGCACTACGACTTCCGCCTCGAGCGCGACGGGGTGCTGGTCAGTTGGGCGCTACCGAAGGGGGTTCCGACGGACCCGAAGGAGAACCACCTCGCCGTGCACACCGAGGACCACCCGCTCGACTACGGCGGGTTCGAAGGAGACATTCCGCGCGGGGAATACGGCGCAGGCCACGTGGACATCTGGGACTCCGGGGTCTACGACCTGGAGAAGTGGCGCGACGGCGAGGAGGTCATCGTCACGCTGCATCCCTCCGCGGAAGGCGGCCTGGGCGGCCGACCCGTGAAGGTGGCGCTCATCCACACCGGCCACTCGACGCGCGGCGGCTCGGGCGGTTCGGGTGCCGCCGACGAGAAGAACTGGCTGATCCATCGGATGGCCATCGAGACGCGGCACAAGGACTACTCCCCCATGCTGGCCACGCTCGGCGCGGAATCCCAGCTCGAGCACGACGACGAGCGGTGGGTCTTCGAGAACAAGTGGGACGGCATCCGCGCGCTCGCCTACGTGCAAGACGGTACGGTTCGGCTGATGACACGAAACGGGCACGACGTGACGGCACAGTATCCGGAGCTGACGGCGATCGCCGACAGCCTGCGCTCCCCCGCGGTGCTCGACGGCGAGATCGTCGCGCTGAACGACGGGCATCCGGACTTCGGGCTGCTGCAGCAGCGGATGAACCTGCAGAACGAGACCGAGATCTCGCACATGACCTCGCGCGTGCCCGTTCGGTACTACGCGTTCGACATCCTGGAACTCGAGGGACACGACATCACGGACGAGGAATACGAGGTGCGCCGTGCCGCTCTCGAGCACGTCGTCGCCGACCGGCGACGCGGCGTGCTGCAGGTTCCGGACGTCGTCGACGGGCCGATCGAGACGGCCATGGCGGCAAGCCGGAAGGCGGGGTTCGAGGGCATCGTGGCGAAGGACCGGGAGTCGACGTACTCGTCCGGCAAGCGCTCCACCGCGTGGATCAAGGTGAAGCACCACGGTACCCAGGAGGTCGTGGTCGGCGGCTGGAAGCCCGGCGAAGGGCGCCGCGCCAACGGGATCGGATCGCTGCTGCTGGGCATCCCGAACGGCAAGAAGCTCGCCTATGTGGGCAAGGTGGGCACCGGTTTCGGCGACGCCGACCTCGACGATATCGGCAGGCGACTGGCGGACCTCGAGGCGGGTTCCAACCCGTTCGACGACATTCCGAAGACGGATGCCCGCGGTGTGCGCTGGGTGAAACCCACCCTGGTGGGCGAGGTGGAGTTCGCCGAGTGGACGCGCGGCGGAAGGCTGCGACAGCCGTCGTGGCGGGGCTGGCGGCCGGACAAGGACCCCAAGGACGTAGTACGCGAGAGCTGAGAGCGTTTCTGCGCCGATCAGGGAGCGGCCGGGCTCGGCAGTCCGGTGAACTCCGTGTCGGCATCGAGGTCTTCGTTGACCAGGCCGCGCACGATCGACTCCCAGTCGGAGCCCTCGTAGTCGGTCTCCGTCTGGCCGGGAAGAAGGCCGCCGTACACCGGCTCGTGCTCCTCGCCCTCCGGTGCGATGACGGTGAGAGCACCGATCGTGCGGCCGTCGTCCCCGCGCACGACCCAGTCAGCCGGACCGAGCCGGTGCACGACGTAACCGCCGCCCCGGTGCTCGAAGTGCACGTTGTCGTTCTCGAGGATGGACGCGATCATCGTGTGTCTCCCTGTCGTGCGGCCGGATCGCCCGGCCTTGTGGTCGCTGAATCCTGTGCAGGAGGAACGCTGTCAGGCTAACCCCGCGCGGGCGCAGCCGTGGCCGCAGCTCGCCGGATCGCCGCCCCGACGCGTTCATCGGCACGCAGCTTCTCGTCCGCCTTCTCGTACGCGGTGTCGCCGCGCACCCTCAACCGCACCTCCTTCTCGGCGGCCTCACCGATCGAGAGCTCATGTCCGCGTTCGAGCTCGGAGCCGAGTTCGGCGCCGACGACGAGCGCGAGGTTCACCAGCCACACCCAGAGAAGCGCGACCAGCAGACCGCCCACAGCGCCGTAGACCCGGTTGTAGCTCGCGAAGTTCGACACATAGAAGCCGAAGGCGAGCGAGCCGAGCACCATGATGATGACGGCGACCGCCGCACCGCACGCGACATAACGGATGCGAAGCCTGCGGAGATTCGGCGTTCCGAAGAAGAGCACTGCGACGGCAACGATGACGGCGACACCGATCACCGGCCACTTCACGATCTCCCAGGTGGTGAACAGCGCGTCTCCCGCTCCGATCGCCTGCCCGATGCTGCGCGCGAAGGGTCCGCTGAGCACGAGCGACAGAACGACGAGCACCGCAAGCGCCAGCACGACGATGGTGATCAGCACCTGCTGGGACCGCAAGACGATGGCGCTGCGCCCCTCGCGCACGCCGTAGATGCTGTTGACCGCACGCGTGAACGCCCCCACGTAGCCCGACGCCGACCAGATCGCGCCGACGATGCCGATGGCGAGCCCGATGCCTGCGGCCGTCGACGAGGTCAGCTGCGAGAGCAGCCCGGACAGCGCCGGCCGCACCTGGCCGGGCGCGAAGGTGTCGACCAGTTGAAGCATCGTCTTCGACCCGGAACGCCCCGCCCCCAGCAGGCCCAGCACCGAGACGAGGGCCAGGAGCGCGGGCAGCGCCGACAGGACGGAGAAGTAGGTGAGAGAGGCGGCGAGGTTGGAGCATCCGTCCCTGCCGTACTCACGCAGCGTGCGCCCGAGCACGTACTTGATCGGCATGTGCCCGTATCGGGTGGATGCCGCGGCCTTCGCCTCGCGCTGCCGCAACTTCTGCTCGGCGGGCGACGGCGGCCTGCGCTCGTGCTCGAGCTGGAACTCGACGAGCTTACGCGTGCGTTTCGCCGCCTGCTTCGTGTGCTTCTTCGCCAGATCGAGCGCATCCATGACCGTCACGGTACGACGGAACGCCGTCCCTGGCCCACCCCCTTGCGCGGACGCAAGGAATGATGGAACGGGCCGTCGCGTTCGTCATACATGCATACGCATAGACACAAGGAGGGCCCGTGGCCGTTCAGTTCGGTTTGGATACGTTCGGTGATGTTCCGCTGCAGCCGGACGGCACGCAGGGATCCGGTGCCCGCACAATTCGGGAAGTGGTGGATCAGGCCGTGCTCGCCGATGAGCTCGGCATCGACGCGTTCGGGATCGGCGAGCACCACAGGGCGGACTTTGCGGTCAGCGCACCCGACATCGTGCTTTCGGCGATCGCCGCACGCACGAAGAACATCACCGTGGGAACCGCCGTCACGGTGCTCAGCTCAGACGATCCGGTGCGGGTGTACGAACGGTTCGCGACGCTGGATGCCGTCTCGAACGGTCGCGCCGAGGTCACGCTCGGTCGCGGCTCCTTCACCGAATCGTTCCCGTTGTTCGGCTTCGACCTGACGCAGTACGAGAAGCTCTTCGAGGAGAAGCTCGAACTGTTCAGCCTGCTGCTGGAGGAGGGGCCCGTCACGTGGAACGGAATGGTGCGCGCTCCCCTGACCGACCAGCAGGTGTACCCGACGACCGAGTCCGGACGGCTGAAGGCATGGGTGGGCGTCGGGGGCAGCCCGGAGAGCGTGATCCGCTCCGTTCGGTACGGCATCCCGATGGCGCTGGCCATCATCGGCGGAAACGCAGGACGCTTCGCCCCGTACGTCGACCTGTACAAGCGTGCTCAAGAGCAGTTCGGTCGCGAGCCCATGCCCCTGGCCATGCACTCCCCCGGCTTCGTGGCCGACACCGATGAGCTGGCGATGGAGCAGCTCTATCCGTATCAGAAGGCGACCATGGACCGCATCGGCGCCGAGCGTGGCTGGGCGCCGCAGAGCAAGGAGCAGTACATCAGCGAGGTGCGGCACGGCTCGCTGTACGTGGGCTCGCCGGAGACCGTGGCGAAGCGGATCGCGGAAGCGATCCGAGCGCTCGGCGTCGACCGGTTCGACCTCAAATACGCGAACGGTCCGATGCCGCACGAGTTGCTCGAGCACTCCATAGAGCTCTACGGCACGAAGGTGGTCCCGATGGTGCGCGACCTGCTCGACGCCGCCGCATAGACCTCACGTTCTCGTCGGCGGCAGCGTCTACGGTGTGATGATGCTCCTGCCCTTCGAGTCGGTCGTGCGGAGGCACGGCGAGGTCGTGCTGCGCGTGTGCCGTTCGATGCTTGCTGTTCACGACGCCGACGACGCGTGGTCGGAGACGTTTCTGGCCGCGATGGATGCCTACCCGCGGCTGCCCGCCGACGCGAACGTCGAGGCGTGGCTGGTCACGATCGCGCGGCGCAAGTGCATCGACCTGGTTCGTGCGCAGGGCCGCCGTGCGATGACCCTCGATCGCATACCGGAGGAACAGGGAACGCTCGGCATTCCCGAGGATGCGGTGGAAGCCCGGGCGGAGGCGGATGCGGTGGCGCAGGCCGTCGCCGTGCTTCCGCATCGGCAGCGGCAGGCCGTGACGTACCACTACTTGGGCGGGCTCGGCTACCGGGAGGTGTCGGAGATCATCGGCGGAACGACGGAGGCGGCGCGACGGGCGGCGGCCGACGGCATCCGCACTCTGAGACGCACGATGGGGGCTGAGCGATGAACGAGACGAAGAACGAGCTGCCAGGCATGGAGCTGGGCAATCTTCACGCCCGGCTGGCGCGAGAGGCCGAGGAGCGTGGGCTGATCGATGTGGGCTATCGCATCGTCGACAGTCCGGTGGGAAGGCTTCTCGTGGCCTCGACCGAGCAGGGCATCGTTCGCATAGCGTTCGAACGCGAAGGGTTCGACGCCGTGCTGCAAACGCTCGCCGACCGGGTGAGCCCGCGCGTGCTGGAGGCGCCTGCCCGACTCGATCGTGCGGCGAGCGAGCTCGACGAGTACTTCGCGAAGCGTCGCACCAGGTTCGACGTGCCGCTGGACTTCGCGCTCAGCCGCGGATTTCGTGGCGAGGTGCAACGACTGCTTCCCACGATCGCGTACGGGCACACGACGAGCTACGCCCAGCTCGCGAATGCGGCCGGCCGGCCACGTGCGTTCCGGGCCGTGGGCACGGCGTGCGCCACGAATCCGCTGCCGGTCGTCGTGCCGTGCCACCGCGTTCTGCGCGGCGACGGATCGCTCGGCGGCTACGCGGGCGGGCTCGACGCGAAGCGCGCCCTGCTCGCGCTGGAGGCGGCCGCGTGACGGAGAGCGCGTTCCTCGCCGGGCGCCTGGAACGCGACGTGGTGCTCGACTCGCTCGGGCGGCACAGCGTGCCGGGCGTCGAACGCGTGAATCTCGGGAACGGAACCGTCACCCGGTTGATCAGCGGGGCATCCGCCGCGTGTCCGGTACCCGTGACCGTCGCTGTGCGCGACGACGGGGTCGAAGTTCACGGGTGCGTGTCACCCGACGTGCTCGCGGCAGTGCGCGAGTGGTTCGACCTCGACGCCGACGTCGACGCCGTGGCGGATGCCTTCGGCGACGACCCCCTGCTGGGGCCTCTGGTTGGCGACAGGCCCGCGTTGCGGGTGATCGGGCATCCGGATGCCTTCGAGGCGGCCGCGCAGACCGTGCTCGGCCAGCAGGTCTCACTGGCGGCGTGCCGCACGTTCACCGGACGCCTCGCGGCCGCGTACGGGACTCGTTGCGAGCTCGCCGTCGGCGCCGACGGAGACCCCGACGACGATGCACTCATCGCCTTTCCCTCGGCCGAGGTGGTCGCATCGGCCGAGCTGGAGGAGTTGCGCGCCGCGGTCGGCATCCCGGTCGCTCGCGCTAGAACCGTTGTCGCGGTGGCCGAGGCGTTCGCTTCCGGACTCAGAGTCGCACGCGATGCGGACCACGCGGACGTTCGCGCCGACCTGCTCGCGCTGCCCGGTATCGGCCCGTGGACCGTCGATTACCTCGCTCTGCGCGTGTTGCGGGATCCGGATGCCTTCCCGGTCGGCGATCTCGTGCTGCGCCGGGCGCTGGGGGGCGTGTCGCCGGCCGAGGCGCTAGGGCTCGGCGAGCGGTGGCGGCCGTGGCGCGCGTACGCCACCATGCACCTCTGGACCGCTGACGCGATCGGCTCGACCGCCGCGCTCCCGCGTGGCGTGTGAACTCCGCACTGTCGTCGGACCGGCGAAAGACGGCATGATCGGAGGATGGCCGCATCGCTTCCCGCTCCCATGCTCGCCCGCGCCGTCGACGCCGTACCCGAGCCGGACTCGGTGGAGGGCGGGCTGTCGTACGAACCGAAGTGGGACGGGTTCCGCGGCATCGTGGGCGTCGAGCGCGCCGCCGAGGGGACCGCGGACGTCGAGATCGGCAGCCGAGGCGCGAAGCCGCTCACCCGGTACTTCCCCGAACTGGTGACCGCGTTCGCCCGGCAACTGCCGCGTTGCATCGTGGACGGCGAGATCGTCGTCCGCACCGGGAAGCCCGGGTCCGAGCGGCTCGACTGGGAGGCTCTGTCGCAGCGCATCCATCCCGCCGCCAGCCGCATCACCATGCTCTCCGAGACCACCCCGGCGATGTTCGTCGCCTTCGACCTGCTCTGGCTCGACGGCGACGATCTCATGGAGCATCCGTTCGCCGAGCGCCGGGCGGCGCTGGAGAAGCTCGCAACCGAGTGGGAGCATCCGCTGTACCTCTGTCAGACGACGACGGACGTCTCCCTCGCCCGTCGCTGGCTTGTCGAGTTCGAGGGGGCCGGTCTCGACGGCGTCGTGGCGAAGCCGCTGACCGCGCCGTACTCCCCCGGCAAGCGCACGATGCTCAAGGTGAAGCACCATCGCACGGCCGACGTCGTTCTCATCGGCTACCGGGTGCACTCCAGCGGTCACGGGGTGGGGTCGCTGCTGCTCGGCCTCTACGACGACCAGGGCGTGCTGCGGAACGTGGGCGGCGCATCCGCATTCAGCAACGCGCGCAGGCTCGAGCTGGTCGACGAGCTGGAGCCGCTCGTGGAACGGGACGAGAACGGCGAGATGGTCAAGGGTGAGACCGACCGCAGCAGGTTCTCCGGCAGCAAGGATGTCTCGTTCGTCAGGCTGCGCCCGGAGCGCGTGCTCGAGGTGCGGTACGACCAGCTCGAGGGGATGCGGTTCCGGCACACCGTTCAGTTCGACCGCTGGCGCGACGACCGGGAACCGCGTTCCTGCACGTTCGATCAGCTGGACCGGCCGGTGGCGTACGACCTGTCGGGCGTCATCTCCTGATCCGCGCCATCTCCTGATCAGTCGGCGTCGACCCGGTTGCCCTCGTGATCCCAGTTCTCGGCGACCTTCTTGCTGGGCTGCACGCGGGGCGGCTCGCCAGGCATCTTCGGAAAGTCCGGAGGGAATGGCAGCTCGCCGAGGCCGTCCGCGAGATCCCGCTGCCACCACGACAGCAGCACCTCGATGCTCCCGGGCCGCTCGCCGAAGTTCTCCCACGGGTCGCCGACGTCGGCGAGCCGGTCGGGCACGGTCAGCACGGTGAAGGATCGGGGGTCCACCGACTCCAGCTCGTCCCACGTAACTGGGCACGATACTGATGCGTGCGGAAGCGCGCGCGGGCTGTAGGCGCCGGCCATCGTGCGGTCGCGGTTCGCCTGATTGAAGTCGACGAACACTCGGCGTCCGCGCTCCTCCTTCCACCAGGCGGTGGTCACGGCATCCGGCATGCGCCTCTCCAGCTCGCGTGCCGCAGCGATCACTGCGTGCCGTACGTCGAGGAACTCGTGCTCCGGCCGGATCGGAGCGAACACGTGCAGACCGCGGTTCCCGGAGGTCTTGACGAAGGCATCCAGTCCCGCCTCGGCGAGCACGGCGCGCAACTCGATCGCCGCCGGGACGGCGTCGTCGAAGTCGGTTCCCGGTTGCGGGTCGAGGTCGATGCGCAGTTGGTCGGGGTTGTCCGAGTTCTCCGCGCGCGACGCCCACGGGTGGAAGACCACGGTGCCCATCTGCACGGCCCAGATGGCCGAGGCGGGTTCGTCGAGCACGAGCTGCGGATGCGACCTCGCACTCGGGTACACGACCTTGATGTCGCGGATGTACGCGGGCGCACCCCGCGGAGGGTTCTTGGAGAAGAACTGCTCGCCGTCGATCGTCTCGCGAAAGCGCTGCAGCGAGATCGGCCGGTCGCCGTTGGCCCTCAGGAACGGGTCGGCTACCGCTTCGATGTAGCGCGCGAGATCGAGTTTGGTGATGCCCGGCTCCGGGAACACGACCCGGTCCGGATGGCTGATGCGCACCGCGCGCGCGCCTTCCGGCCCCTGAACCTCGAGCGTCGTCTCGTCTGCCATGCGTTCCTCGTCGTCAGTCGTGCAGGGATCGGGTCGGCCGCCGGCCAGGCTCGCCGGATCAGCCCTGCCCGGAGATGTTCACCATCCAGTTCACACCGAACCTGTCGACCAGCATGCCGAACCAGTCGCCCCACGGAGCCTTCTCCAGCGGCTCGACGATAGTGGCATCCTGCGACAGGCCGTCCCAGTAGCCGCGCAGGCTCGGCTCGTCGTCGCCGCTCAGCGACACGGTGATGGAGCCGCCGGGCGTGTACTCCATGCGGTTGGGGGTGTCCGCGCCCATCAGCACGATGCCGCCTGGGGCGTTCAGCTGCGAGTGCATGACCTTGTCGAGTTCGCTCTCGTCTTCCTCCATGTGGAAGTCGCGGAACGTGCTCACGGTGAGATCGCCGCCGAAGACGGACTGGTAGAACTCCATGGCCTCGCGTGCGTTGTCGCGGAAGCCCAGATAGGGATTGAGAACGACGGACATGACCTTGCCTCGATTCTGACGCCGTTTGAGCACACGCTACCCGCGCGACGGGCGGGCGTCACCCCTGAGGCGGGCGCTATCGCGCGAGCACGGGGGCGAGCTCAGCCTCGAGAGCGGCGCGCGGCTTCGAGCCCACGATCGTGCGCACGACAGCGCCGTCCACGAGCAGCTTGAGGCTCGGCACGGCCATAACGCCGTACTGCGCCGCGAGGCGAGGGCTGTCGTCGGCGTTCACCTTGACGATGGTGAACGCCTCGGGGTGGTCGGACTCGATGCTCTCGAGCAACGGGCCCAGCACCCGGCACGGACCGCACCAGGTGGCCCAGAAGTAGACGAGCACCGGTGTCTCCGCGTGCTCGAGCGCAGACGCGAACGTCAGCTCATCGGCGATGATCATGAAGTTTTCCTCTCTTCAGAAACGACTGCCTCTGGTGTGCCCATGAGTGCGCAACCCGGATTCTCCAGTTCCGTCCGCCCCCGTTCCTCCGCGGCGGAGAGCAACGCCTCGAGCGCTTCCCGGCGTCGCTGGAGCTCGTCGATCCGCCGGGTCAGGTCGTCGATGGCTGCGCGGTAGGCGGGACGCGTTGCGAGGCAGTCGTCGGAGTTCGCGCTGCCCCCGGCCAGGCAGTCGAGAAAAGGTCTGGTCTGGTCGAGACGCAGGCCCGCGGTTCCGAGCT
Source organism: Humibacter ginsengiterrae (assembly GCF_054780115.1). Classification (NCBI taxonomy): domain Bacteria; kingdom Bacillati; phylum Actinomycetota; class Actinomycetes; order Micrococcales; family Microbacteriaceae; genus Humibacter; species Humibacter ginsengiterrae. The sequence continues at coordinate 97,770 of NZ_BAAGWY010000005.1, read as the reverse complement.
CGTGGGCCTCTTGGACCAGCCGCGGCGCATCATCCGCGTAGTCCCGGTAGCCGTTCGGCAGCCGGGAAGAGCCGATCAGCCCGAGCGACTCGTAGTGCCGCACGGTCTTCACGCTCACGCCGGCGCGGCGAGCGACCTCACCGATCCTCATGGGGCCTCCTGTCGTCCCGATTCACGCTAAACGCTGACCCCAGGGGCAGGGTCAAGCACACGCATGGCAGGCGTCGCGCCGTCTCAGTGGGAACGGAAGAAGTCGGACGCCCGTCCCGTCCAGAGCAGGATGATGATGATCAGCGAGATCAGTGCACTGATCGCGGCCCACGCGAACTGACCGGGGAACGCCCAGGCGGTGAAGGCATCGGCAGCGATGGCGAGCAGCTGCACGATCGTGACGATGATTCGGGCGCCACCGGAACCGCGCAGCAGTCCCCCGGCGATGAGCACGACCACGACGCCGAACAAGATCGACAGTATGGCCGAGGTGATCAGCGACGCGCTGCTCGACCACGCGCTGCGCACGGTCGGCTCGTGCTGGAACACGAGGAGCAGCACGCCTGCCACGATGTTGAGCGCGCCCTCGATCCAGGCGAGGACGGCGATCAGGGTCACCCCTGCCGGACGACGGGCTGCTGCGCTCATTCGTGCTCCTTCGTGGCGGTGACTTCACCGTAGCGAGTGCGGCGGCGTGCACGGATGAGCGAACCGCGTCGACGACCTTTCGCTGTGACTTCACACAGGGTTCACTGGCACCTGATCGGGTGGCAGGCGTCGAAGGGGAATCGGGTATGCGCAGCCAAGTCATACAGAACGGCAAGCTCACACGCGTGGGAAGAGGCGCCGCGGTCGCGGCGGCGGCACTCGGGATGCTCGCGGGCACGTTGACGGCGACCGCGGCGCAGGCGGCGCCGTCGACCAGCATCGTGATCAACGAGGTGTACGGCGGAGGCGGCAACGCGGGATCGACCTACACGAACGACTTCATCGAGCTGACGAACCGCGGGTCGGCTGCGGTCGACCTCGCCGGATGGTCCGTTCAGTACCACTCGAAGTCTGCGACCGGCACCTGGCAGGTCACCGACTTGAGCGGCAGCATCGCTCCCGGTGCGTTCTACGTGGTCGCCGAGGCGAAGGGCAACGGCGGCACCACGCCGCTGCCGCAGCAGGATGTCGCGGGCTCGATCACCATGTCGGCCACCGACGGCACAGTGGCGTTGGTGTCGGGCAGCACACCGCTGACGTGCGCCGACAGCGCATCGTGCGGTACGGCATCCGTCGACCTCGTCGGCTTCGGGACAGCGGCGATCGCGGAGGGGTCACCGGCCGCCGGTGCCTCGAACACCGCGTCGGAGCAGCGCACGAGCGCGGCGGACACCGACAACAACGCAACAGACTTCTCCGCTGCGGCGCCGACGCCCGGCACCGCAGACACGTCCGGCGACGACGGCGGCTCGACCCCGCCGACACCGGGAACGACGCGCATCCACGACATCCAGGGCTCGAGCTTCGTCTCCCCCTTGAACGGCCAGAAGGTGACGAACGTGCCCGGCATTGTGACGGGAGTGCGGGCATCCGGTTCCAGCCGCGGCTTCTGGATGCAGGACCCTGACGCCGACACGAACTCCGCGACGAGCGAGGGCGTCTTCGTCTACACGGGCTCCGCGCCCTCTGCGGCGCAGGGAGACTCGGTGCTCGTCTCGGCGACGGTGAAGGACTACTACCCGCTGGCAAGCGGGGACTCGCCGTCGACGACATCGAACCTCTCGATCACAGAGCTGCAGAACCCGCAGGTCTACACCGTCTCGCACAGCAACCCCCTGCCCGCACCCGTGGTGCTGAGCCCGACGACGGTGCCGGATGCCTATGCGCCCGACCTCGGCGGCGGGAACATCGAGACGACCCCGATCACGCCGACCCGCTCTGCACTCGACTTCTACGAGTCGGTCGAGGGGATGCGAGTGCAGGTGGATGACGCACGCGTGGTCGGCCCCAGCGACAAGTACGGCGAGCAGTACATCACCACGAAGCCGGACCAGAACGTCACCTACCGCGGTGGCACCTACCTGCCCGGCGAGAACGAGACGCCGTCGGGCCGCCTCGAGGTGGTGCCGGCCGACGGGTCGAACCCGAACGTCACCGTCGGCGACGTCTTCACCGGCGCTACCGTCGGGCCGATCGACTACTCCTTGTACGGCGGGTACCTCATCGCGGCAACCCAGCTCGGGCAGGTGAAGTCCGGCGGACTGCAGCCGGTCGTGGCGAAGAGGGCATCGGATGATCAGCTCTCGGTCGCCAACTACAACGTCGAGAACCTCGCGCCAGCCGACTCGGCCGCGAAGTACAGCCGTCTTGCGGCGGGAGTGGTCACCAACCTCGCCTCGCCAGGCATCGTGGCGCTCGAGGAGGTGCAGGACAACGACGGCGCGACGGACTCCGGAACCGTGGCCGCCGACCAGGCGCTGACCAGGCTGACCCAGGCCATCCACTCGGCAGGGGGCCCGCTGTACGACTGGCGCGAGATCGACCCGGTGAACGACGAGGACGGCGGACAGCCGGGTGGCAACATCCGAGTCGCGTTCCTGTTCGACCCGGCCCGCGTCGCCTTCGTCGACCGGGGCGGGGCGAACGTCGACCGCTCGACGACGGCGACGTCGGTGGTGAAGGTGCACGGCAAGCCGGACCTCACGCTCTCCCCCGGGCGCATCGATCCGGCCAGCGATGCGTGGGAGGACAGCCGCAAGCCCCTGGTCGGCGAGTTCCTGTTCCGCGGCGAGAACGTCTTCGTGATCGGCAACCACTTCGACTCGAAGCTCGGCGACCAGAACGCCGACGGGCGCTACCAGTACCCGCAGCAGTCATCCGCTGTCCAGCGGCAGAAGCAGGCTATCCAGGTGCACGACTTCGTGACATCGCTGTTGAAGGCCGACAAGAAGGCGAAGGTGGTCGTCGCGGGAGACCTGAACGACTACCAGTTCAGCCCCGCACTGCAGACGCTCACCGGCGCGGCATCCGGCACCCCGATCCTGCGGGATCTCATCACCACGCTGCCGAAGGACCAGCAGTACACCTACGTGTACGACGGGATCTCGCAGGTGCTCGACCACATCCTCGTCACCGCGGGCGTCGGCAAGCCGGACTACCAGGTAGTGCACGTCAACTCGGAGTTCGCGAACCAGGTCAGCGACCATGACCCGCAGGAGGTGGCACTGACCGCCGGCGCCCGCCCATGGGCGCTGCCAGGCCTCGAGTCCCGCCGCTGCGAGCCCTCGGCGGTCGCCACCGACTACTCGGATGCCCTCGACAAGGTCACCTACAACGGCGTGCAGGTGGGCGGTCTGTCATCGCTCGCGCGCGACCCGCGCAGCGGCGGCTACGTCTCCGCCGTCGACAATCACGGATCCGACCCGGCGCGCATCTGGTTCCTCTCCGGAGTGACGCACCCCCGGATCACGCGGGACCCGCTCGTGCTGAAGCGCCCGGACGGCACCCCGTACAACGGGACGAACAGCGACAACGAGGGACTCGCCGTGCTGCCGAACGGGGACTTCGTCGTCAGCAGCGAGACGGAGCCGTCGATCCGCGTGTTCGGAAGGGACGGCATCCAGAAGGCGTCGCTCCCTGTTCCCGACCGCTTCGCCGTGACCGGAACGACCGCCGCGGGCCAGGCGACCGCGAACGCCACGCTGGAGGGCCTCACGATCACGCCGGACGGCAAGACGATCGTGGCGGCCATGGAGGGCGCGCTGTCGGGCGACGTCTCGACCGACGGCGACGCCACCGCGCACCGTCTGCTCGTGTACACGCAGGGCAGGCACGGCGCCTGGACGCTGTCGAAGCAGGTGGAGTACCGGGCGGAGCCGGGCATGCGCATCCCCGAGGTGGCCGCGTATGGCAACGACTCGCTCGTCGTGGAGGAGGCGGCCTGGTCGCCGGCCATCGGAAACTCGGTGAAGCTGTACGCGGTGACTGGGCTGCGGAAGGCCCACGACGTGAGCGGCGTCTCGAATCTCTCGGACGCATCCGACACCCTGGCTTTGCACAAGACGCTCGTCGCCGACGTCGTGCAGTGTCCCACGCTGGGAGCGAGCGCCAAGGAGGCGCAGGCGAATCCGCTGCTCGACAACTTCGAGGGCATGGCGGTGACGTTCACCACCGGACCGTTCCGTCTGGCGGGTATCGCCCTGATCAGTGACGACAACTTCAGCGCGTCGCAGACCACGCGCGTGCTGAACCTCATCGCGAAGCTGCCGTAAACGCATCGGAACGAAGGGCGCCGGCCACTGTCGGCGCCCTTCGCCGTGCGCGCGCGATGCCAGGAGTTGCACCGGGAATATCCCTGCGTGATAGATGTTGAAGTTGATAACACCCGGCTCAAGTTCGGGTGGTTCAACGGAAGACAACCCGGAAACTACAGGAGATTCAGTGCCTGAGAACTTCATCCCCGGTGGCGCCGAGGCGAACGGCGAGGGCAACTCGTTCGACGACTTCCTCGCGCGTTACCTCGCGGGCGAGCGCGCTCGCGCCGCCCGCTCGATCGACATCAGCCGCTTTCTCAGCCGGCGCACCCAGGAGGTGCTGCAGCGTGCTGGGCGGTTCGCGCTCGAGCACGGGCACAACGAGCTGGACGCGCTGCACATTCTTCGCGTGATGGCCGACGAGGACCCGGCCGCCGACGCGATGCGTCGCATCGGCGTCGACCCCACGCATATCGTGCGCGCCGCGGACCAGCGCCTGCCGCAGACCGGCGAGGCGACGACGGACGCGCCTGCCCTGACGCCTCCGGCGCAGCGCACGCTGTTCCACGCGTACCAGGTGGCGCGCGCATCCGGCTCCACCTACATCGATCCCGAGCACCTCTTCTACGCGCTCGTGATCGCTCAGGACTCCCCCGCCGGCCAGGTGCTGCAGTCGGCAGGCGTGACGCCCGAGGCGCTCGCGGGTGCCATGCGTGAGGCCGCGACCGTGGGCGCTGGAAGTGATGCGGATGCCGAGGGGCAGGCATCCGAGACGCCCATGCTCGACCGGTTCGGCACCGATCTCACGCTCGAAGCCCGCGAAGGCAGGCTCGACCCGGTGATCGGCCGGGTCGACGAGATCGAGCAGACCGTGGAGATCCTCTCCCGGCGCACCAAGAACAACCCGGTGCTGGTCGGCGAGGCCGGTGTGGGCAAGACCGCGATCGTCGAGGGGCTCGCTCAGGCGATCGTCGACGGCGTCGTTCCGGAGCAGCTGCGCGACAAGCGCGTGATCTCCCTCGATCTGCCCGGCATGCTGGCCGGGACACGTTACCGCGGCGACTTCGAGGAGCGCCTGACGAAGCTCATGGACGAGATCTCGCAACGTAAGGGCGAGCTCATCGTCTTCATCGACGAGGTGCACACGGTGATGGGTGCGGGCGCCGGCGGCGACGGCGGAATGGATGCCGGCAACATCCTGAAGCCGCGTCTCGCGAAGGGCGAGCTGCACCTGGTCGGTGCGACGACGCTCAAGGAGTACCGGCAGATCGAGAAGGACCCTGCACTGGAGCGCCGCTTCCAGCCGGTGACCGTTGCGGAGCCGTCGATCGAGGACTCTGTCGCGATCCTCTCCGGCCTGCGTCACGCGTACGAGGAGCACCACGGCGTCGAGTACACCGACGAGGCGATCCGCGCGGCCGTCGAGCTCAGCGCCCGCTACGTCTCCGACCGCTGCCTGCCCGACAAGGCGATCGACCTGATCGACCAGGCCGGCGCGCGACTGCGGCTGCGGCTCGGCAAGCAGGCAGACGCATCCGATCTGATGCAGCGGCTGGCCGACCTGGAGGCGGAGAAGAACGCAGCGGTCTCGGCGGAGCACTACGAGGAGGCGTCGAGGCTGCGCGATGAGATCGCAGGCGTCGAGTCCAGGCTGGCGGAGGCATCCGCTGCTGGTGCACGTATCGGGGCGGATGCCGTGATCGACGAGGCGCAGATCGCCGCGGTGATCGCGCGCGCGACCGGCATCCCGGTCGCCCGGATCGGCGAGGCCGACCGCGAGCGTCTGGCCAAGCTGGAGAGCGAGCTGCACGAGCGTGTGATCGGACAGGACGACGCGGTGACGGCGGTCGCGAAGTCGGTGCGCCGCAGCCGCACGGGCATGGGCGACGAGCACCGGCCGGTCGGCAGCTTCCTGTTCCTCGGGCCGACCGGCGTGGGAAAGACCGAGCTGGCGAAGGCCCTTGCGGCGTCGTTGTTCGGCTCGGAGCGCTCCATGATCCGCTTCGACATGAGCGAGTTCGGCGAACGGCACACTGCCGCTCGGCTGATCGGCGCCCCTCCCGGCTACGTCGGCTACGACGAGGCCGGGCAGCTCACCGAGCGCGTGCGCCGCAACCCGTACTCGGTGCTGCTGTTCGACGAGATCGAGAAGGCGCACCCGGACATCTTCAACCTGCTGCTGCAGGTTCTGGACGACGGGCGGCTCACCGACGGTCAGGGCCGCACGGTCGACTTCCGCAACACGGTGGTCATCATGACCTCGAACCTGGGCAGCGAATTCCTGGCCTCCAAGAGCGGTGCGCTGGGCTTCGTGGCACCGGGCGCCGACGGATTCGGTGACGAGAAGGCTCTGCGTGACCGGGTGATGGGCAAGCTCCGTGAGAACATGCGGCCGGAGTTCATCAACCGCATCGATGAGATCGTGCTGTTCCGCAAGCTCGACAAGCAGCAGCTGCGCGACATCGTGCACCTGCTCCTGACCGCCACCCAGTCGCGGCTGCGCACGCGCGAGATCTCGCTGACGGTGACGGATGCCGCCGTCGAGTGGATCGCCGAGCACGGCTACGAGCCGGAGTTCGGCGCGCGGCCGCTGCGCCGGGTCATCCAGCGCGAGGTGGACGATCGCATCGCCGACCTGCTCGTGAACGGCTCCGTCGACGACGGCGGGTCGGTGCGTGTGGACGCGTCAGGCGATGAGCTGCACGTGACGGCCGAGCGGCGGATGCCTGTGGCCGCCTAGGACTTGTCTGAACGACGAGGCCGTGGGAATCCCCCACGGCCTCGTCGTGTCTGCAGCCCGGCCGCGTGCCTACGCTGAATTCGTGGACACCGTCGTTCGCGCGGCGACCGAAGAGAACATCCCTCAGATCGCCGCCATGATGGCTAGAGCGTTCGACGCCGATCCGGTCATGCGCTGGGCGGTTCCGCGCGCCGAATCCCGGCCCCGCCGGCTGGCCGGTGTGTACAGGGCGATCGTGCAACACGAAGGAGTGCCGTTCGGCGCCACCGATGCGGCCGTGAGCGAAGGCGCGGTGGTCGGCGCCGCGGTGTGGCGATCACCCGGCAGGCGGCTGATCGGCCGGCACACTGTGCCGTTCGCCCTGGCGGCGGGGTGGGCGCTGGGCCCGAGCATTCCCCGCATGGTCACGATGGGAAGACGGGTGTTCGCCGCCTACCCCGCACAGCCGCACTGGTATTTGCAGCTGCTCGCCGTCGATCCTGTCGTGCAGAGACGGGGTGTCGGCACCGCGTTGATGGTCGCCGGCCTCGACCGGGTCGATGCGGAACGCATGCTCGCCTACCTGGAGACGACGAGCGGCAACCTCGCGTTCTACGAACGGCTCGGCTTTCGTGTCAGCGGCGAGGTGCGGATGCCCCGAAGCAGCCCACGCCAGTTCCGCCTGCTGCGCAGCACCCCCTGACCATCGGCCCGGTGGGTCATCAGGCTGGCGCCGGCGAACGCACCAAGCGGCATCGGCATCCAGTACTGCACCAGTCGCCAGGCCGTGACACCCAGTACCGCGACTCCATGTGGCGTTCCCATCGCCGCGAACGCAGGCACCATCACCCCTTCGACGATCCCGACGCCGCCAGGCGTGATGGGCAGAAGCGCGAGGATGCCGGCCAACGCGTAGACCAGCACCAGCGGCGCAAGCGGAGCGATGGTGCCGAACGCCGCCAACATGACCCACAGTGCGGCGACGTCGAGCGCCCAGTTCGTCGCAGCCCAGAAGACGGCGGCCGCGAAGCGACGTGGATTCCCTGCCAGTGAGCGAACGGCGCGGATGGTCTGCGCGAACGCATGTGTCACGTATCCGGCACGATCCCCGGGTAGCCGTTTCGCCACCCGGTGCACCGCGCGCAGTGTGATCGCCGGACGAGCCAGGGCGAAGGCGAGCCCACCGACTGCGGTGCCGAAGACGCCGACCATGAATGCACCGGCGAGCCGATAGTACGGAGCGGACGGCAGGGCTGCGACCGAACTGAGCAGGCCCGTCCCGAACAGAGCTCCGAGCGCGAGGTTCGAGAGCACCACTTCCGCGGTGATGCCTCCCACAGCCGCGCTGCCTGGCGTACCTGAACGGGTGAGCAAGTGAAAGCGCAGAGCAAGCGATGCGGGCCCACCACCTGGCATCGAGTTGCTGATGCCCACGCCCGCGACGTCGATGCGGGCGACGCGCCAGAAACGAGGTCGCGAGGATGGGTCGAGTGCGGTCGAGGTCAGGCGGGCATAGGCGCAGAGCGAGAGAAGCTCGAGGCCGAGCCCGACGAGCAGCAGCGGGGCGGAAACGTTCGAAACGACGCCGATGGCATGCACGGCGTCCCGCCATTGAGGCATTACCACGAAGACGACGAGCAGGGCTGCAAGGGCGACGACAACGACCAGTCGGATCACGCGCGCGGCCGAGACGCGTCCCTCCCACTCCGCCGTCGCGACGGGAGTGACTCCCCGATCCACTCGCCAGGGGTTCACACGATGAGTCAACCACTCGCGCCCGCCGACCGAACGTGAAGACTTCCCGGCGTATGTGAGGCACCGTTCAGGTGCGGCGAAGGAGCGGCTGATACCGTTGCGAGTCGGCAACTGCCGGCGTCAGGGAAGATCACGGCCGCCACGCGAGGCAGGACAGACACCTCCTCTGAGTCAATCAGAGGAGCGCCATGTCGCAGATCACCCGTTTCTCCGCGCCGCTGTCAAGCGTCGCGGTTCCCCAGGCAACCGCTGCCGCTGAACCCGCCCTTCCGTCCGGCGCCACCGCCGTCGTCTACTGCGAGGGCGAATTCGGAGCGCAGGACGGCAAGACCGCGAACGGGCTTGTGCGGTTCTCCGAGCGCTATCGCATTCTGAGCGTGATCGACAGCACGCTCGAGGGAGCGGATGCCGGAAGCCAGCTCGACGGCGCACCCAACGGCATCCGGATCGTCGCCTCCTTGCGCGATGCGATCAGACGGGCCGGGAGCGTGCCCGACTATCTGATCTTGGGTATCGCACCAGCGGACGGCCTGCTCACCCGGGCGCACCGCACCGTACTGCTCGACGGCATCGCGAACGGCATGCACATCGTCAACGGGCTGCACGAATTCTTGAACGATGACGCGGAGTTCGCGGCAGCGGCTCTGCTGCACCAGGTGACGATCACCGACGTGCGCAAGCCGAAGGAGAAGCAGGACCTTCACCTGTTCTCCGGACGCATCTTCGACGTCACATGCCCGCGCATCGCGGTGCTCGGCACGGACGGCGCGGTCGGCAAACGCACCACGTCGACGCTCCTCGTGAAGGCGCTGAACGACCGGGGCGTCAAAGCCGTCATGGTCGGCACGGGCCAGACCTCGATCATGCAGGGCGGAACGTACGGGGTCGCGCTCGACGCCATCGTGCCTCAGTTCTGCTCAGGCGAGGTGGAGGATCAAGTGGTGGCCGCGTGGCTCGGCGAGGATCCCGACGTGATCGTGGTCGAAGGGCAGGGAGCCCTCAGCCATCCCGCGTACATGACCAGCGCGCACATTCTGCGCGGAAGTCGTGCCGAGGCGGTCATCGTGCAGCACGCCCCGAAGCGGAAGGCGCTCGGAGACTTCCCGATGATGCCGGTGCCGAGCGCAGCGAGCGAGATCTCGCTCATCGAGTCGTTCGCGGACACCAGGGTGATCGGCGTCACGATGAACCACGAAGACATGCGCCCCGAGGAGATCCGGCCCGCAATCGCCGCTCTCGAGCACGAGACGGGCCTGCCGACCACTGATCCCCTCACCAGCCCGCCCCGCGAGCTCGCCGAGATGGTCCTGGCCGCCTTTCCGCAGCTCGTGCCTCGGACGCGCATGGCACGGTGAATCGCGTGATCGGCGGTCACCGCTTGTGGCGTGCGCGATCCGTCAGATGCTCTGTCTCCGCTCCAGCATCGGGCACGCGAAGGGATCCTTCTCGCCCAGGCCGACCCGGTTGATGTACCGGAACACGATGCCGTAGGACTGAAGCAGGCCGGTCTCGATGTATGGCACTTCACGTGCGACGCAGTAGTCGCGCACCATCGGCGCGGCGCGGCGAAGGTGTGGCCTCGGCATCGACGGGAACAGGTGGTGCTCGATCTGGTAGTTGAGACCGCCCATGGCGAAGTCGAGCAGCCAGCTTCCCCGGATGTTCCGGCTCATCATCACCTGCCTGCGCAGGAAGTCCAGCTGCATGTCCTTCGGCACAAGGGGCATGCCCTTATGATTCGGCGCGAACGACATCCCCATGTAGAACCCGAAGAGGCCCAGCTGGACGCCTAGGAACGCTCCCGCCTTGCCTGGCGGCAGCATGAGGAAGAGGATGCCCAGATATCCGAGCAGCCTCACCATCAGGAACACGATCTCCACCGGTCTTCTGGCGACAGGCTCCCGCCCGAAGACGCGGCGCACGCTCGACGCGTGCAGCGAGATGCCTTCGAGGAAGAGGATCGGGAAGAAGAACGCACCCTGGTGTGAGAGCACCCACGGAAGCGGCCACGGGCGGCGGCGGCTCGCCTGCTCCGGGGTGAAGGAGATGACCGGCAGTTCGATGTCGGGGTCGTAACCCTCGCGATTCGGATTCGCGTGGTGCCTCGTGTGCTTGTGCTGCCACCAGCCGTAGCTCATGCCGATGAAGAGGCCGCCCAGGATGAGACTGATCCAGTCGTTCCAGCGGCCCGAGCGGAAGATCTGCCGGTGCGCGGCGTCATGCCCCAGGAACGCGGTCTGCGTGAACACGAACGCGACCACCGCGGCGACGCCCAGTTGCCACCACGAGTTCCCGACCCAGAGGAAGAGCACGAAGCAGGCTGCGTAGGCCAACGGAACCGCGATCAGCTTCGTCCAGTAATACCCGTACCTGCGGCGGAGTAGACCCGACCCGCGGATCTCCGCAGCCAGCTGGGTGTAATCGTTGGCCCGTTCCGTGCGAGGAACGGTGGAACGCACCGCACCGGCGCCCTGAGGCAGATTGGCGGTTGTCATGGGATCCTCCTGGCCTGCGCCGCGGCATCCGCGACATCTTCGATCGTCAGGCGGCCAGGGTCTGGGACAACCTGTCTCCAGGGTACGCGTCGTGCCCGCTTTCGGATCGGGCGTACGGTGAACTCAGCGCATAAGCGCCGGAAGTCTGCGAGCGAGCGTGAACGATGGTCGTCTCCGTGACGGGAGCGGATCCCGCGGACTCGGCGACCCGGGGCAGCGACCAGACGATGTCGGCGCAACGATCTGCGCACCGTTCCTGTCTTCGCTTCCGGTCGACGGTGCGTCGATCTCCGTGATGGGGACGGCAGGACGACAGACGACGATCGCGGCCACCGATTCCCTCGCCGCGCGGCTTGAAGAACTGCAGTTCGACCTGGCCGAAGGCCCGCACTGGCAGGCGATCGCCGAGAACCGCGCGGTACTCGCTGCCGATCTCGACTCCTCGGACGGCGATGCCTGGCCGGTGTTCGCGGCCGCCGCTGTGCGGGCCGGCGGCCGTGCCGTCTTCTCCTTCCCGCTCCGGCTCGGAGCGGTCGTCATCGGCACGGTCGACCTCTACCGTGTGCGACCGGGTGAACTGGATCGGCCATCGGTCGAGACCGCGCAGATGCTTGCGGAGGCCGCGACGATGGCGGCCACCGGGCTCGCGATCCGCTCTGCCCGCGAGCCGGAGCAGGCCGAACCAGACGCGCCCGCCCTGCGTCGGGAGGTGCATCAGGCCGTTGGGATGATAATCGTGCAACTCGACGTTCCGGCCACCGATGCCTTCGCCCGCTTGCGTGCGCACGCGTTCGCCGCGGGGCGTTCGGTGCACGATGTCGCGCTCGAAGTGGTGGGGGGACGGCTCGATTTCGGCTCGCTCCCCGACCGCGAGATCGATACTTGAGATGCGAGACCATTCACGGGAGAAGAACATGGCGGATGCCTCACGAGAGTCGAAGCTGAGCGCGGCGTTCGTCGCCGTCGCGGACACGCTGACCGCCGACTACGACGTTGTGGAGCTGTTGCACACCCTGGTGACCGAGTGCACCGAGATCCTCGGCGTGCAGGCGGGCGGATTGCTCCTCGCCGAGCCCGGCGCGGGACTGCACCTGCTGGCGTCGACGAGCGAGAGTGTCGAACTCGTCGAACTCATGCAGTTGAGCGCCGGTACCGGCCCCTGCCTCGACTCGTTCCGGACCGGTCGTGCCATCGATGTGCCCGACATCGCAGCCGCTGCCTCCTCCTGGCCCGAGTTCGCCTCGATCGCGCTGCAACACGGATTCCTGTCGCTCCACGCCACGCCGATGCGGCTGCGCGGCGACGTGATCGGCACCATGAACCTGTTCCGCACCCGTCTCGGAGCGTTCCCCCACCGCGACGCAGACGTGGCGCAGGCGCTTGCGGATGTCGCGACCATCGGCATCGTGCACGAGCGCATCGCCAGCCAGTCGAACCTGGTCGTCGCTCAGTTGCAGCACGCGCTGGACAGCAGGATCCTGATCGAGCAGGCCAAGGGCGTGCTCGCGCAGTCGGCCGACCTGAGCATGGATGACGCCTTCACGGCGCTGCGCAGCTACGCGCGCTCACGGAACCTGCAACTGAGGGCCGTCGCTGCCGGCGTCGTGGACCGCACCATCGACGCCGCCGCTATCGCGAGCTAGCGTCTTCGGAACGATCAGGCGTTCGCGAGCGCGTCGATCACGATCTTCTTCTGCCGCATCATCGCCTGAACCTGTTCCGGGCGGCGGGTCAGTTCGTCCATGTTCTGCGGGATGATCTGCCAGCTCACGCCGAACCGGTCTTTGCACCACCCGCACAGCTCGGACTCCGGCAGGTGCGACAGCTTGGACCAGTACCGATCGATCTCCGCCTGATCGGCGCAGGTGACGACGAACGAGATCGCCTCATTGAAGGTGAACATCGGACCGCCGTCGAGGCAGACGAAGTCCACACCGTTCAGGGTGAAGCGTCCGTTCAGCACCTTGCCGGACATCCCGGAGAAGTGCTCATCGAGCGCCTCGTCGGGATATTCGTCGATCGAAACGATGCGGGAGTCCGGGAAGACGCTCACGTAGTACTCCATCGCCTCGCGCGCCCGGTCGTTGAACCACAGGCAGGGCTGGATGGCCGCAATGCCGCTCATCTGTTCGCTCCTTCCGGTGCGACGATCGCATCGATCTGGCCCATGGCCAGGCGCATGCCCTCTTGCATACCCATCTGCATCATCTGCTCCAGCTGCTCCAGGCTGACGAATCGGTTGACGGTGGTCATGCGAGTGCCCTCGACGTCGTCGCCGAGCGAGACCGGTTCGAGCGTCACTTCGACACGTGCGGGCACGTCGTCGGTCGGATTGCCGTCATCATCCGAGAACCCTTCGTCGAACACGAGACCGCGTGGCGGATCGACGGCGACGATCTCCCACCAGCCGTGCGCCTTGTCGCCCTCCGGCCCCGTCATGTAATAGGCGCTTCTGCTGCCGACGCTGAGGTCGTGTTCGTCGAACGTGGCAGGCCAGGTCGGCGGACCCCACCAGCGCTCGAGCTGGCGGGCGTCTTCCCACACCTGCCAGACCCTCTCGGGCGGCGCAGCGAACTCCGCCACGAACGTGAGCGTGAGGTTCTCGGCATCCCTCACTGCGCTGATCACGGTCATCTGTCGTGCCCTTTCGTCATCTCTTCGGCGAGGATGTTCTCGATCGCCGCCGCCCTCTCGCGCCACAGCGACTCGTAGCGCGCGAGCAACTCGTTCGCCCGTCTGATCGTCTCCGGCACCGCGCGCACCAGCTGTTCCCTCCCCCGGCGCTCCTTCGTCACGAGGCCCGCCTTCTCGAGCACGCTCACGTGCTTCTGCACGGCGGCGAAACTCATCAGGTAGCTCTGCGCCAAACCCGAGATGGATCGATCGCCTCCCAGCGTGCGCGCCACGATGTCACGCCGGGTGGCGTCGGCGAGCGCGTGGAAGATCCGGTCGATCTCGTCTTCGGTGAGGATGTCGGACATCCGCTTATCTACAACCATTTGGTTGTATGTTAGGCGCGCAGGAGTGGCCGGTCAAGAGCCGAGCGGTGCTTGCCTCGGCGGTCTCTTGAAGGCCTCACGCATCATGAGCTGAGCCACAGACGGGGTTCCGCTGACCGTGCCGACCGCGGCGGTGGCGCACTCGAACCGGTGGTCGTCGAGTTGACGCAGCATGGCATCCGCGAGGTCGATACGAGCCGTGAACTTCTGTGGAAGGTAGCGCTCGGCGATGCGATAGTCGCTGACGGTCTCGGAGTCGAAGAGACCGGATGGCCGCATGACCGTCCAGTCGACGTCGCTCTCGCTCAGCATCGCCTCCATGCGTTTCATGTCGTCGTAGAGCGTCTTGCCGAGAACGCCGGCGACGAACGGCTGCAGCACGCGCTCGAAGACGAAGCCGCCGTGCGGGCCCGCCTCGGGATCGACGGCGCTGGAGCTCACGCAGACAAGCCGTTGCACCTTGTGTTGCGCCATCGCGTCGAGCATGGCGGCCGTGCCTGCGGAGTATGTCGTAATCTCCCGCCGGCTGTACGGAACCCCGAGCGCCGACAGAACGGCATCCGCTCCACCCACTGCGCGGCTCACCGAAGCGCTGTCGAAGACATCTGCATGCTCGACGACGAGGTTCTCGTGAGCGAACGGGAACGCCCGCGGCGAGCGCGTCGCCGCGACCACCGAGACACCTCGTTCCAGGGCGAGGCGTGTGACGAGGCGGCCCGTCGGACCATTCGCACCGAACACCACGATCTTCACTAGATTCTCCTTAGACCGGTGATTCAGATAATATGATAACCATACTGTATGGAGACGAGAATGCCTAGAGGTTCGAGCGACGCACGCGGGCACCGACGGCTCACCGCCGAGCTGAAGAGACGCTTCCGCGAGGTGAACAATCAGATCGCGCTGCTCTCGCACCACGTCTCATCCCGCGTCGAGCTGCGCGACATCGACCTGGACTGCCTCGACTACCTCGCCCAGCACGGGGCCACGAGCCCGAGCGCCCTGGCACGCCGTGCCGGTGTGCATCCGGCGACCATGACGGGCGTGATCGACCGGCTCGAGAGGGGCGGGTGGATCACCCGCGAACGCGACGCGAGCGACCGCCGAGGCGTCGTGGTCTCCGTTCGACCGGACGCGATCGGTGAGGTCTTCAGCCACTACGAGGGCATGAACGCGCAGATGGATGCCGTGTGCGCCGAATACTCCCCCGCCGAGCTCGAACTCATCGCCGGCTTTCTGCAGCGCACCGCGGATGCCGGGCGGCGGGCGGTCGAGGAGTTCGCGGGAGGCTGACCGGTACGGGTCGATGACTCGGGCTACTCAGTAACTCCTTGCCACGACGGCGAAGAGGTTCTCGTCGGTGTGGGCTTCCGGAAGGCCGCCTTGCTCGGTCTGCAGGCAGCGCACGGTGATCGCGTTGTCGGCCAATTCGTCTTCGCCGGCCTCGCCGAGCACGGAGTATGGAATCCGTGCGAACCCGGTCGCGGCGGCGGCGATGGCATCCGAGACGGTGCGGACGTCAACGGTGTTGTCGGCGAGTCGGTTCGCCGCCTGCTCGAACAGCTCCGCCTGCATGGCGCCGAGCAGCGCAGGAACGGAGGAGCTCAGGCGATCGAGCGGACACGTACTCTTGCCGGGCGCGTCCCGACGAGCGATCGCCGCCTGTTGTGCGTCCACATCGCGCGGGCCGATCTCGATGCGCACCGGAACGCCCTTGAGTTCCCACTCGACGACCCGGCGGCCGAAACCCGGCGTGCTGCGGGCATCCAGGCGCACGCGCACGCCGGCATCCGCCAGTTCGTCGGCGACGGCGGACGCCGCGGTCACCGTGCGCTCATCGTCTTTCACCGCGACCACCACGGCCTGGATCGGCGCGATGCTCGGCGGAACACGGAGGCCGGCCTGGTCACCGTGCGACATGATCAGACCGCCCATCATGCGCGTGCTGGAACCCCATGAGGTCGTCCAGCATGTCTGAACGTGGCCGGAAGCATCCGTGTACCGGATGTCGAAGGCCCGCGCGAAGTTCTGGCCCAGTTCGTGGCTCGTCGCCATCTGGAGTGCCTTGCCGTCGCCCATCATCGCCTCGCAGGTCATGGTGTTGATCGCTCCGGCGAAGCGCTCCCTCGGGCTCTTCACGCCGACCAGCACGGGGATCGCGAGGGTGTTCTGGAGGAAGTCACGGTACACGCCGAGATGGATGCGCCGCGCGTACGCGGCAGCGTCCTCCGCAGTCGCGTGCGCCGTGTGCCCCTCCTGCCACAGGAACTCGGTGGTGCGCAGGAACAGGCGCGGACGCAGTTCCCACCGCACGACGTTCGACCACTGGTTCAGCAGCATCGGCAGGTCGCGATGCGATTGAACCCACTTGGACATGAGCTCGCCGAACACCGTCTCGCTCGTGGGCCGCACGACGACCGGTTCCGTCAGCTCCTTGCCGCCGGCGTGAGTGACGACGGCGAGCTCGGGGCTGAAGCCCTCGACGTGCTCGGCCTCGCGTTCAAGATACGACTGCGGGATGAACAGCGGCAGGTAGACGTTCTCGGCGCCGGTCGCCTTGATGCGGGCATCCACATCGGCCTGCATCCGCTCCCAGATGGCGTACGCGTACGGTCGGATGACCATGGTGCCGCGCACCGGGCCGTTGTCGGCGAGCTGCGCTTTCTCCAGTACGTCCTGATACCAGCGCGGAAAGTCATCGCGCACCGACGCAAGCACGCCGGGTACATCGTTCTGAGCCACGGGTCCACGATATGGGGCGCGGCATCCGCGGACCACGTGGGTATGTCCGAGCCGGCAGGCGGCCGAACGCTGTCACAATGTGGCCATGACCGCGCGCCCTGTTACCCGCCGCGTCGCGCTCGGAACGGGAATCGGCATTGCCGCGGCGGCTGTGCTCACCGGCGCCGGCATCGCCGTGAATGAGAATCTGCTACCTGGTCGCTCCACCATGTACCGCGCACTCGGCCTTGACGGCCCGGACGGTGTGGTGCCGAGTATCGCGGCGGGTCCGGTGGTCGCCGGGTCGTTCGTGTCGGCGCACATGGGCGGTCGGCGGGTCGGATACGAGATCGCCTACCCGCCGGGCACGAAGCCCGGAGCTGAACTGCCCGTCGCTGTCGTTCTGCACGGATATGGCGACGACCAACGGGCCGCGTTCTCTACCTCGATGCGTTTCGACGCCTATCTCGCGCAAGCTGTGCGCTCCCGTAAGCCGTTCGCATTGGCGTCGGTCGCCGGAGGAAACGGCTACTGGCATCCGCGGGAAGACGGAACGGATGCCGGTGCCATGGTCGTCGACGAGTTGCTTCCTCAGCTTGCGGCGCGGGGCCTGCGCACCAGACCCGCTGATCGCGTCGCTTTCATGGGCTGGTCGATGGGAGGCTACGGAGCGCTCCGCTTGGGCGGCGTACTCGGAAACTCGCGAGTCGCCGCCGTCGCGGTTGAGAGCCCCGCGCTCTGGCACACGTTCGGCCAGGCCGCCAAGGGTGCCTTCGACGACGCCGCGGACTTCGCGCGCAACACCGTCTTCGGCCGCCAGTCCGACTTGGCGGGCGTTGCCGTGCGCATTGATTGTGGTACGGGCGACGGCTTCTATCCGAACGTCCGCGACTATGTCGCCGGCTTTTCCGCGCATCCAGCGGGCGGTTTAGAGGCCGGCGGCCACGACCCCGGGTTCTGGCGTCGCCTCGCTCCCGCCCAACTCGCTTTCGTTGGAGATGCGCTCGCGTCTGTGTAGGGACCCCGCGTACTCGGGTTCGAAGCGCCTAGAACCCGCACCGCGCGCTGGCGAGTGAGAGTGCCGCGCACCTCATTGTCAGTGCTCGTCAGGAATCGAGCACTTTCGCCCCTGAGGAATTGAGAATCGACGACTCCGCCGCGCCGAGACCTGGGCATGCCGAGACCTGGACATCAAGAGCCCGTCAAGGCCGATAGTCGTCGCGCGGCTGCTCGTAAAGCTTTGCGGCGTACCTGTCCGCGTTGCGCCCGCCGTTGAAGACGCAGCGTCAACTCGCTGGCCGTCTTTGATCGATTCGACGAGTCCGCGGTATATGTTTCTCGGGAAGTGATTACCGAGCAATATATTTTCGGAGGCTGCTTGTGTCCGTCCGGATGAGCCTGCTGGCGATTCTCGATCAAGGGCCGTGCTACGGCTACCAATTGCGTGCCGAGTTCGATCGACGTACCGGCTCGACGTGGTCATTGAATGTGGGTCAGATCTCAAACACGCTGGAGCGGCTCGAGCGTGACGGTTTCGTTATGCGCGGTGATCTGGATACGGAGGGGCGGGTGTATTGGGAGATCACAGAGGACGGACACGCCGAAGTGGCGGCATGGCTGTCTTCACCTGTGGAACGGGGCACCGGGACTCGGGACGAGTTGGCGATCAAGCTTGCGATCGCGGCGACTCTGCCCGGCGTGGATGTCGCGGCTGTCATTCAGGCTCAACGCACGGCTTCACTCCGGCATATGCAGGAGTTGAATCGGGCGAAGTACGCGGGATCATCCGCTGACGTCGCTGAGGAGCTGGCGTGGTCACTCGTCGTTGATTCAATGATCTTCGCTACTGAGGCGGAGGTACGGTGGCTCGACCATATCGAGGACCGGTTGCGCGCCCGTCCGCGATCGGACCGCGAGATTGGTCTTGCGACCGAGCGTCCGCGGCGGGGCCGGCCTTCGAAGTCGGTGATGCAGCCATGAGTCGACACGATGCTCGTGAGCAGCCGGAGGGCTATCGCGACCGAGATGTTGTGCGCCTAGAGAAATGGAACGATCGTCTGACGCGCACCGCGGAGCAAGCGACGCAGCCGTCTGGTTCCGATAGCGCAAGCGTGCTCAGATTGATTGGCGTCACCCGTCAGTACGGGCATGGCGAGACTGCGGTGAGTGCACTCTGCGGAATCGACCTCGACGTATCGCCAGGGGAGCTGGTGGCTGTGATGGGTGCTTCCGGGTCTGGCAAGTCGACTCTGCTGTCCATTGCCGGCGGGCTCCAGGAGCCGACCTCCGGTGAGGTGATCGTGGAAGGCGAACACCTCTCCTCACTCGGGGTTAGTGCATTGGCCAGGCTGCGCCGTCGTTCGCTGGGGTTCGTCTTCCAGGACTTCAACCTCATTCCCACCCTCACCGCCGTTGAGAACATCACACTTCCGCTGGAGTTGGACGGTATCGGCCGCCGTGCAGCGAGGCGTGCGGCAGACGAGGCATTGTCGGAAGTTGGTCTTCGCGAGCGGGCCGACGCCTATCCTGACGACCTTTCCGGCGGTCAGCAGCAGCGGATCGCCATCGCGCGGGCCGTTGTCGGTGGACGCAGGCTCATCCTCGCGGACGAACCGACTGGGGCGCTGGATTCCGCGACTGGAGAGTCCGTTCTGCGACTGATTCGCTCCCGCGTGGACGCGGGCGCAGCCGCGATCCTTGTCACGCATGAGCCTCGGCACGCTGCCTGGGCCGACCGCATCTTGTTCCTCCGTGACGGTCGGATCGTTGATGAAACTCGACGCGACGACCCTGAGACAGCGTTGCTGGCTTCGAGGCACTGATGTCATTCATCCCTCGCCTTCTTGCAGTCCTTCGGCTGGCCACCCGTCAAGTCACTCGCACGCCACGCACCTCATTCCTGATCGCGTCGCTCATCGCCCTACCGATCGCTGCCAGTGGGGCCTGCCTGGTGTTCTTCGCCAGCCACCAGCCCACTCCCCAGCAGACGGTGACGATGCAGCTGGGGCGATCGGATGCCCGCATCACGCCGGTGAGTCCACCTGACCGAAAAAGGGCCCAGTACATCGACGATTTCGGCACGGTGACGTCCGGGATCATGCAGGGACATCCACCCGGCGCCATGCCCGCCATGGTTCCCACCTCCGCGCACGTCATTACTCTTCAAGCCTCCTCGGTTGAGGTAGAGACGGCTACTGGTGTCGGCGAAATCTCGGTGACCGAAGGTGCCGCATGGGACCGGTCGCTCGACGGTGCCTACCGTTCAACCGGTCGGACACCGATGGACGAGCACGAGACCATGGTCTCCCCACATCTAATGCAACGCCTGGGCACTCACATCGGAGGCACCGTCCGGCTCGCGCACGATGGGCCTTCACTGACAATCACGGGAACCCTCACACCCACGCTCTACCCGACCCAGGACGAACTCTTCGTTCCGAGCGGCATACTGCCTTTGACTGACGCAGGGACCGCAACGACGTGGTTCCTGACCGGGTGGCAGCCGACCTACTCGCAGTTCACCCGCCTCGTTCATGCAGGTTACGGCGTGCTCGGCCGCAACCTCATACTCAACCCGCCACCCGGCGCGCTGCCAGTTCAGATCACCTCTTACCAGAGTCTGTTCGTCATCCTGGGCGCCGGCGGAGCGTTCCTAGCCGCACTGGTCGCACTGCTCGCTGGGGCTGCGATGTCTGTCAGCGCCCGTCGGCAGCAGCGCTCCCTTGCGGTGACGGCCAGCGTCGGCGCTACTCGCCGCGACCTGTTCCTCGTCGTGCTACTGCAAGGCGCCGTGCTCGGCATCGGGGGTGCCTTGCTTGGCACCGGTGCTGGGATCGGTCTAGCAGCATCGGCTCTGGCTCTGACTGATCACGGCGAACCATGGAACGCGTGGCGCGGAAACTACGGCTTCCATGTACCCGTAGGCTTCCTCGCAACTATCGCGGCGTTCGCCGTCGTGGTCGGACTGATTTCAGCATTCTTCCCGGCACGCGCTGCCACACGCGGAGACAGTCTGAGCGCGCTGCGCGGCGCACGCCGGCCGATGCGACTCGCCAGGTCGATGCCCCCGTGGGGTGGAGGTCTCCTCATCGTCGGACTACTGGCCACAGCTGGGAGCCTTATCTATGGGCAATACGTCGGACAAGCACGCCAGTCCGATCACGCCCTCAGCCTCGCAGAGGAGCTCGCCTTCACGGCGCTTCTTGCCGCAGGACCCCTGGCACTCCTTATCGGCGTCATGCTCAGCGGACACTGGCTCCTCACCGGACTCGCCCGACTGTGCTCACGCTCGGGAGTCGCGCTGCGACTGGCCCGCCGCGACACTGCTGCCAACCCGTCCCGGATCGTTCCCGCCGCGGCGAGCATCGCCGTCAGCGTCTGCATAGGGACACTCGCCCTCTCGCTAGCATCTGCCTCCGGTGCCGCGAATGCGCGCGACTACAGCTGGGCAGGCCCGCTGAACAGCGCCGCGGTGCAACTGAACTCCGGACCACACTCCGACACCACAAAACAAGACGCTGAGCTCGTCACTGCAGCGAGACGAATCGTCCGCGACGCGGGAGCAACCCGCATCGGGCAAATCAACACTCCACTCGCTCCGAACTACGACCCGACCACCGGCAAGCTGCTCAACCCCCAGCAGCACGCGTTCAGTGCCGGCTTGGCGTGCCACGGCCAATGCTCCGCATCATTCGCCGGCTGGTCCGCATACGGGACGATCGCCGTCATAGACGTCGACGAACTCGGAACCACGGTCGGCGTTCAGCTGAGTGCGGCCGAGCGGCAGCGATACCGGAACGGCGCGGCGATCGTCACACTCCCAGCCGAGACACGCGACGGCAACGTAGCTATCGTCCGTACCACGGCCGACAGCCCACAAAAGCCCAACGGTTCGAAAGCAACCGCCACGGTCGTCCCAACGATCGTTCGAACCTACACATACGCGAATGCGGCCATGCTCATAGCGCCCGAGACCGCGAAACGATTGAGAATCACAACTCGACCGGACACCATCGTGGCTCGCTTTTCGAAGCCACCAACAATGGCGCAACAGGACGCCATGACAGCAGCCGCCGAAAAGGTGTTCTCCGGCGACGGTGGCCTTCACGTCCAGGTCGAGCGTGGACCCGCGCCCACCGAGCCGTGGCTGGAGTTAATCGCAGCGGTCGCCGGCGCGCTCGTCATCGGCGCCAGCGTTATCTGCCTAGGACTGTCACGGGTGGAACGGCGCAGCGACGACGCAACACTCGCCGCCGTCGGAGGAGCCGGCGCAGTACGACGTCGGGTACACGGTGCACAGGCACTGTTGATAGTCGGCAGCGGATCCATCATCGGCGCCGCCATAGGAATCTCGCCCGCTATCGCAGTCACCTTGTACGCGCAGACACTCCATGCTGCTGACATCCCGTGGTCGCTCATCGCCAGCCTCAGCATGGCGCTTCCGCTGCTCATCGCGGCAGCAGCATGGCTCGCTCGGCTTCGAACTCCCAACCTCATGCGCCGTACCGCCATCACCTGAATACGGCGTCACCTCACGCCCGGCGAGGACCCCCTACAACATCGGGCCTAAGGCGCGGCGGTGAGGTCTCGGCGCTTGACGTATCCGTTGCTGCTGACGACGCAGTTGGCTGGGACGTCTTTTGCAATGACGGCGCCCGCTGCGATGACTGAACCGGAACCGATGCGCACCCCGGGGGTCACGGTCACGTTCGCCCCGATCCAGACGTTGGATTCGATCACGATGGGCGCGACGGTGATGCCGTCGAACCGCTCCCCCGGCTCAACAGGGTGCCCGGCGGTGCTGAGCGCGACGCCCGGACCGATCATGGAGCGGTCGCCGATGGTGATTCCGCCGAGGTCGTAGAACGCGCAGTTCTGGTTCACGAACACATGATCGCCGAACTCGAGGCCCAGCCCGTAGTCGCAGTAGAACGGCGGGTACACAGTGAGTGTCTCGGGTACGGGCCTGCCGAGGATCTCGCTGAGAAGAGCGGTGCGCCCCTCGATGTCGTTGTGACGCAGCACGTTCAGACGCGAGGTCAGGTCCATGACAAGCTGGACCCTCTCGACCACGGCGCGCGATTCGGGAGTGCGCCTGGGGATCAGCCGTTCATTTCGCATCGTCTCTCATGATGACACCGCGCTCAACGGATGCTTCACCTGGGCGCGGGACCGTCGACAGAAGAAACGCGTGCGCCTGCGCACGCATGCGCCTGCGAACATCTCGCCACTACTTCACGCTGGAACAACCAGGCGTTCTCCTGGCTTGATCACAGTGATGGGAACGTCCGGGACCAGACGACGGGCGGCATCGACGTAGAGCGCCGGGTCTTTGTCGCTCTTGAGGATGAGGCGATCGCCGATGAGGCCGGCTGTGAACGCGTAGTGCTGCGGGATTGCCAACTTGGGGTGCAGAACGGACGTGAGTTCGGCGGCTTCTTCGGCGTTCATGACGACCTGCTTGTTTCCCGCCATCCGTATGTGGAGACCGTTGACCGGGAGCAGGGTGACGTCGAGGGGACCGAAACGGTCGGGCAAGGTGCGCAGTTCCGACGTGAAGAGGGTGTCGCCGGCGAAGTAGACGCTGCGGCCGCCGCCTGCGATCACATACGTGACTTCGTAGACCCCGTGCTCACCTGGCGCTGCATGGAAAGTCAGGTCACCGACGTTCGTGTTCTCCCACGCCTCGAGTGGAGTGACGTTCGTGAAGCCTGCCTTCCGCGCCTTCTCGACAACCGGGCCGGCGACGATCATCGGTACGTCCTGGTCCGGGTATCGCTTGAACGCGTCGAGGTCGCAGTGGTCGTAATGCTCGTGGCTGATCACGACAGCATCGAGGTGTGGCAGTTCCTCCGGTTGAAAGGCGATGGGCTCGCCGGGGTGGTAGAAGGTCTTCTGTGAGAACCACGGGTCTGTGAGCACCGTCAGTTCTCCGATCTCGATCAGGTGGCAGCTGTGGGTGACGCGGGTGATCGCGAGCGACTCGGCCATGACGGTTCCTCTACTTTGCAGGCGGCAGGCATCCGGTCCATTTGGTACTCAGTACCACAGCATACGCAGTTCCGAATGGTTCCGCATACCGTTTCCGTGTAGTCTCAGGCCGTGTCGCAAACCAGGCCCAATGGCGAGTCCCTCAGGGAGCGCAAGCGACGTCTCGCCCGCCAGCGCATCATCCAAGCCGCGGACGAGCTCTTCGCCGCGAAAGGCTACGACAATGTCTCCGTGACGGACATCGCGGCCCACGCCGATGTGGGACGCACCACGTTCTTTCGCTATTTCGGAGACAAGGCCGAGGTCGTGTTCGCACACGAGGAGGACATTCTCGAGCGGATCACCCAATTCGCGGCGGGCGAGGCCGTGGCGCCAGCCCGCACCGCCGCGGAGGCAGTCGAGCAACTGCGGGCTATCGTCGTCGCACTTTGTGCTTACGCAAGCGACAACATCGACGGTTATGCACTGCACTACGAGTTGGTCGAAAAGCACCTTGAACTACGCGCGCACGATGCCCTGAAAACGCAGCTGATCGCCGATCGATTTGCTGAACTTCTCGTAGGTCGTGGCACGAGTGAGCCGACGGCAGTGTTCGCAGGCCTGGTCGCACTGGCCTGCTATCAGGTAGCCCGCCGCCGGGCGACGAGCCCCGACCGGCTCGGAGCCGAGGCTAACGCCGCATTCGACCAGTTAGGGTCGCTCTGAGCCGGTCGCCGACACGACGCCGACGCTGAGAGTACACACCGTCGGAATGTGCCTGCTGGTGGGAATCACAGCTCTGTTCGCCGTGGTGGATCGACACGATGCGAAGCTGGGTTCGGGAATCGGCTCCGCCCGCCACGGGGGCGTGAGGTGATCGCGCGCTCGCACACCCCCGGTATCAGACGGCGACCGCGAGGCAGGCGACCAGGCCGACGATCGTGATCACGACGAAGGCGCAGACCACGAGGACCGTTCCCTTGGCCTGACGACGGCGGTCGTCGGTGCGATCCGCTCCCCACAGCTCGGCCTTCAGCCGCACCCGGTGCGCCTCGGCGACGATGTCGCTCGTGCCGGGAAGCGAGAGGTCGAGCGACCCGCGTTCGAGCTGCTGCTCGATGCGCAGCGCCTCGTCGAGCGTCATAGACGCCTTCGCGACACCCCGCGCGATCGTCCGCGGCCGGGCATCGGCGCGCCCGCTGCCGTCACCTTCGGCCATCGTGCACCTCCGATCGGGTCTCGGTGCTTCCAGGGTACGAGTCTGGACCCGGATCGGTTCGGCGTCTACTCCTGCTGACCGGCCGGCAGGAACCGATAGCCCATCCCCGCCTCGGTGATCAGGAAACGCGGACGAGACGGCTCGGGCTCCAGCTTCTTGCGCAGCTGGGCCAGGTACAGGCGGAGATAGCCGGAGTCCGAGGTGTGGTGCGGTCCCCACACCTCGGTGAGGATCGCCTCCCGGGTGACAAGGCGGTCCGGGTTGCGCACCAGCAACGCCAGGATCTGCCACTCGGTGGGTGTGAGCCGCACCGGATGTCCGCCCCTGGTGACCCTGCGCCCGGCGAGATCGACGAGCACGTCGGCGAACTCCACGCGAGGCTGCTCGTCGGCTGCCGGCATCCGTCGCACCAGAGCACGGATGCGCGCCAGCAGCTCGTCCGTCGCGAACGGCTTCGTCACGTAGTCGTCGGCACCCCGGTCGAGCGCCTCCACCTTCTCGGCCGAATCGGTGCGGCCGGAGATCACCAGGATCGGTACGGTGCTCCAGCCGCGGATCGCCTCGATCACGGCCAGTCCGTCGAGACCCGGCATGCCGAGGTCGAGGATGACCAGCTCCGGGTGGTCGTCGATCACCCGGTCGAGCGCCTGCTTGCCGTCCGCGGCGATGGTCACGTCGTATCCGCGTGCGGAGAGGATGATGCGCAGCGCACCGAGGATCTGCCGGTCATCGTCGGCGACGACGATCTTCATCGGGGTCCTTCCGCAGAGTGCTGGCCGGCCGGCTCCCCGGCGCGCGTGAAGAGGGGCAGCGCGACCACCATGGTGAGCCCGCCGCCCGGTGTGTCTTCGGGCGTGAGCGTACCGCCCATTCCCTCGACGAAGCCTTTGGAGAGCGCGAGTCCCAGACCGATTCCGGTCGTGTTGTCGGTATCGCCCTCGCGCTGGAACGGCTGGAAGATGGCCTCTTTGTGTTCGTCGGGCACACCGGTGCCGCTGTCGGCGATGCGTACCTGCACCTCGTCGCCGAAGACGCTGACGCTCATCCGCGGCGGGCTCCCGTGCGGAGAGTAGCGCAGCGCGTTGGCCAGCAGGTTGACCAGCACACGCTGCAGAAGCACCGGATCGGCCATCACCGCAGGCGTTCCTTCCGGCACATCGAGCTCCACGCTGCCAGGTGGCGCCGAAAGCTCCTCGAGCACAGGCGGCAGCAGGTCCTCGATATCCACCCTGCGCAACGAGACGCCGAGCACGCCGGCCTGCACCCGTGAGACGTCGAGCAGGTTCGTGACGAGCGCGTCGAGGTTCGCGAGGCTGTCCTTCGCTGTCTCGAGCAGGGCATCCCTGTCGAGTGCGCTCAACTCGACCTGCGGAGAGCGCAGACTCGTTACGGCAGCAGTCGCTGCGGCGAGCGGCCGGCGCAGATCATGGCCGACGGCCGCCAGAAGCGCCGACCGCACGCGGTCCGTTTCGGCCAACGGCTTCAGTTCGCTCGCGGTCTCGCTGAGTTCGCGATGCTCGAGCGCGGCATCCAACTGCGTCACGATCACGGAGAGCACGCGGCGATCGGATGCCGTGAGTTCCGCTCCGTAGAGCTCCAGCGTTCCGCGCTCCCCTACGCGCTCGACAGTGCGCGCCTGGTGCACCTCGGTCGAATCGGCCTGGTGCGGCAGCGCCTCCTCCGGCTCCGTGCCTTCCGAATGCCCCGCCTCCTCCGAAAGAACCGTGCCGTCGTCGTCGAGCAGTCGCACGCGACTGAGCCCGAACGCCTCGCGGGCTCGTTGCACGAGGGCATGCACGGCGTCCTCGCCGCGGATGACGCCGCCGGCGACCGTCGCGAGCACGTCGGACTCCGCCGCCGAGCGCTGTGCCGCCCTCGTGCGCCTCGCGGCCTGATCGACGACGAAGCTCACGAGGGCTGCGCCGACGACATAGAGCAGCAACGCGAGCAGGTGCACGGGCTGCGCGATCGTGATGGTGTAGATCGGTGCCACGAAGAGGTAGTCCAGCGTGAGGCCGGAGAGCACGGCGGCGAACAGTGCGGGCCAGATGCCTCCGACGAGCGCGACCACGACGACGAGCAGCTGAAACGCCAGAACGTCGCTGGCCAGGGCATCCGGGCTGCGGAACAGCCAGAGGAGCCAGCTCAGCAACGGGCCTCCGGCCAGCGCGAGCACGAATCCGTACACCCGTCGCCGCACGCTGAGCGCGCCGCGTGCCCGCGGGAGCACGAGCTGACGGCTGCCCGCCGCCGCGTGCGAGACGATGTGCACGTCGATGTCGCCGGATGCCCTGATCACCGTCGACCCGATGCCGGGACCGGTGAGGAACGCGAGCAGCCGCGACCGCCGGGAGACCCCGATCACGAGCTGCGTGGCGTTGACCGCTTTCGCGAACTCGACGAGAGCTGCCGGGATGTCCGACCCGACGATCTCGTGGTACGCGCCGCCCAGCTTCTCCACGAGCGCCCGCTGCTCGGCGAGGGCTCGCGGATGCCGCTCCCGCAGTCCGTCGTCGCTCACCACGTGCACGGCGAGGAGTTCGCCACCGCTCGAACGCGCCGCGATGCGCGCGCCCCTGCGCAGCAGGGTCTCGCCCTCCGGACCGCCGGTGAGCGCGACGACGACCCGCTCGCGCGCCTCCCATTTGCCCTCGATGCCGTGCTCGCGGCGGTAGGTCTGCAGGGCGCTGTCCACCTCGTCTGCGAGCCAGAGCAGGGCGAGCTCGCGCAGCGCCGTGAGGTTGCCGAGCCGGAAGTAGTTCGAGAGCGCGGCATCCACCCGCGCTGCCGGATACACGAGCCCCTCGGCGAGGCGGTCGCGCAGCGCCTGCGGCGCGAGGTCGACCACCTCGACCTGATCGGCGGCGCGCAGCACGGCATCCGGAATCGTCTCCTGCTGGCCGATCCCCGTGATCTGCTCCACAACGTCGTTCAGCGACTCGATGTGCTGGATGTTCACCGTCGAGATGACGGTGATGCCGGCATCCAGAAGCTCCTGCACGTCTTCCCAGCGCTTGTCGTGCCTGCCCCCTGGGGCGTTCGTGTGGGCGAGCTCGTCGACGAGCGCCACTTCGGGACGCCTGGCCAGCACGGCGTCGAGGTCGAGGTCGGTGAGCGTCACGCCGCGATACCCCACGCTGCGGCGGCGAACCACGTCGAGGCCCTCGAGCATGGCCGCGGTCGCCGCGCGGCCGTGCGTCTCCACGACCGCCACCACGACGTCTTTGCCGGCCTCCGCAAGGCGCCTGCCCTCCTCGAGCATGGCGTACGTCTTGCCGACGCCCGGCGCCGCACCGAGCAGCACACGCAGTCTGCCTGTCGTCATGCCGACCCGATCATCTGAAGGCCTTGTCCCCCGCCGGATCCATCTTCGACAGCGCCAGGTTGAGCTGCAGCACGTTCACCGTCGGCTGACCGAGGTAACCGAGATCCCGCCCCTGAATCCTAGACTTCACCAGCGCTTCCACCTCGGATTCCGGGATGCCTCGAGCTTTGGCCACGGCGGGAACCTGAAGCAGCGCGTAGGCAGGGCTGATGTGCGGATCGAGACCCGAGGCGGATGCCGTCAGCGCGTCGGGCGGGATGCTCGTGGCATCCGCACCGTCCAGCTTCTCGATGGAGGCCCTGCGCTGCTCGATCTCGTTGGTCAGTTCCGGATTGTTCGGTCCGAGGTTGCTGGCGCTCGACGCGTTGCCGTCGTAGCCCGCGCCCGCGGAGGTGAGCGCTGCGGAGGGCCGGGACTGGAACCACTGGGGCAGCGCCCGGCCCTTAGCGTCTGTGAACGACTGGCCGATGAGGCTCGATCCGACCGTCTCGGCGCCGACTCGCACGAGCGACCCGTTCGCCTGCCGCGGCATGGTCAGCTGCCCCATGCCGGTCAGGACGAGGGGGTACACGACGCCCAGCGCCACGGTGAGCACGATCATGGCTCGGACGGCGACCCAGTACTGCCTACCGGTGCCGCGAAGGGCGGGGCTCATTGCGGTTCTCCTTGGTCTGGGAATTGGTTCGGCGCAGAGGTCGAGTTCGGTATCTGCATCAGAACCCGGGGATCAGTGAGACAGCCAGGTCGATCAGTTTGATCCCGATGAACGGCACGACGATGCCACCCAGCCCGTACACCAGCAGGTTCCGTCCGAGCAATTGCGAGGCAGCCGCCGGCCGGTACCGCACGCCGCGAAGGGCGAGCGGTATGAGGGCGACGATGATGATCGCGTTGAAGATCACGGCCGAGAGGATCGCGGACGACGGCGAGTGCAACCGCATGATGTTGAGCACCTGAAGTCCGGGAAACACGCCGACGAACATGGCCGGGATGATGGCGAAGTACTTGGCTACGTCGTTCGCGATCGAGAACGTGGTCAGAGCGCCACGGGTGATGAGCAGCTGCTTGCCGATCGAGACGATGTCGATGAGCTTGGTCGGGTCGGAGTCGAGGTCGACCATGTTGCCGGCCTCCTTCGCGGCCGACGTTCCGGTGTTCATGGCGACACCGACATCGGCCTGGGCGAGTGCGGGCGCATCGTTCGTGCCGTCTCCCGTCATGGCGACGAGCTTTCCGCCCTCCTGCTCCCTCCTGATCAACGCCAGCTTGTCCTCGGGCGTGGCTTCCGCGAGAAAGTCGTCGACACCCGCTTCGTCCGCGATCGCCTTCGCGGTCAGGGGGTTGTCGCCCGTCACCATCACGGTGCGGATGCCCATGCGCCGCATGTCGGCGAACCGCTCGACCAGTCCCGTCTTGACGACGTCTTTGAGGTGGATGACGCCGAGGATGCTCGTCGTGCCCTCTGCGACGCGTGTCGCGACAGCGAGCGGTGTGCCGCCGGACTGCGAGATCCGCTCCACCACCTGGTCGAGCTCGGCGACCACGGCGGGCTCGACGGGAGACCCCTGCCTCGCCCAGCCGATCACGGCGCTCGCAGCGCCCTTGCGGATCAGCAGTCCGTCGGTCAGGTCGACCCCGCTCATGCGGGTCTGGGCTGTGAACGGTACGACGTCGCCCGCCACCGACGCCGGCGGCGTGCGTCCCACCGATGTCGCCAGGGCGACCACCGAGGATCCCTCCGGGGTCGGGTCGCTGAGCGAGGCCAGTGCGGCCGCATCCACGAGATCGTCGACGGCTGTGCCTGCGACCGGGACGAATTCGCTCGCCTGCCGGTTTCCGTACGTGATGGTTCCGGTCTTGTCGAGCAGCAGCGTGGTCACGTCCCCGGCCGCCTCAACGGCTCGACCCGACATGGCGAGCACGTTGCGCTGCACCAGCCGGTCCATGCCGGCGATGCCGATGGCGGACAAGAGCGCTCCGATGGTCGTGGGGATGAGGCAGACGAGGAGCGCGACGAGAACCGGTACGGACGGTGTCGCGTGAGCGAACCCGGCCACCGGTCCCAGGATGAGTACCACGACCACGAAGGCGATGGTCAGGCTGGCAAGCAGGATCTCGAGTGCGATCTCGTTCGGCGTCTTCTGCCGGCTCGCGCCCTCGACGAGGTGGATCATCCGGTCGACGAACGTCTCGCCCGGCTTGGAGGTGATGCGCACCACTATGCGGTCGGACAGCACTCGTGTGCCTCCTGTGACCGCGCTCCGATCGCCGCCCGACTCGCGCACGACTGGCGCCGATTCACCGGTGATCGCCGATTCGTCGACCGAGGCGATGCCCCACACGATGTCGCCGTCGCCAGGGATCAGGTCACCGGCACTGACGACGACGATGTCACCGAGCTTCAGCTCCGCCGACGCGACCCGGGCCGTGGCGGCATGCAGAGCACCAGGATCGTCCTCGCTGTAATCGACGACGCGATACGCACTGGTCGTGGTGCGGGTTGCTCGCAGGCTGGCAGCCTGCGCCTTGCCCCGCCCCTCGGCGACCGCTTCGGCGAGGGTGGCGAACACGACCGTCAGCCAGAGCCATACGGCGATCCACCACGTGAATGCCACCGACGTCGTCGTACCACCCGAGACCTGCTGGCCGAGGAAGGGTTGCGCGATGGCCAGCACGGTGGTCAGCGCGGCGCCCACCTCCACGATGAACATCACCGGGTTGTGCCACAGCTCGCGCGGGTTCAGCTTGCGGAGGGCATCCGGGAGGCTCGTGAGAAGCTGACGAGCGTTGAATGCGCCGCCGCGCGTCTTGCCTTCGCCAGGATGCCGTGGCGCAACGGTCTCGGGTTCGACGATGGTCGTTTCGTCACTCATGTGTCAGTGGAGTCCTTCGGCGAGCGGCCCGAGGGCGAGTACGGGGAAGTAGGTCAGCGCGGTGATGATGAGGATGGTTCCGACGAGCAGCCCGACGAACTGGGGCCGGTGCGTCGGCATCGTGCCTGCAGTGGAGGGGATCCGCTCCTGAGCGGCGAGCGAGCCCGCCAGCGCCAGCACGAACACGATCGGGATGAACCTGGCGAGGAACATCGCAGCGCCGAGCGACGCATTCATCCATGGCGTGTTCGCGAAGATTCCGCCGAAGGCCGACCCGTTGTTGTTCCCGGCGGATGTGAACGCGTAGAGGATTTCCGAGAACCCGTGCTGTCCCGGGTTGAAGATCGTGGTCTTCTCGACACTTTGCAGCACTCCGGGAATCGCGAAGCTCAGCGCGGTGCCTGCCAGCACGATGGTCGGCGTCGTCAGGAAGTACAGGCTGGCCAGCTTCACCTCGCGCGAGCCGATCTTCTTGCCCAGATATTCGGGTGTGCGACCGACCATGAGACCGGCGAGGAATACCGCGACGATGGCCATGACGAGCATCCCGTAGAGCCCGGCGCCGATGCCGCCGGGGGCGACCTCGCCCGTCATCATGTTGATCATCGTCATCATCCCGCCAAGTGGGGTGAGGCTGTCGTGCGCGGCATCCACCGCACCCGTGGACGTCAAGGTGCTCGTCGTGCCGAAAAGGGTTGACCCGACGAGGCCGAAACGCTGCTCCTTGCCCTCCATCGCGCCGCCCGCGGCGGCGGTCGCCGCTCCCCCGGTGGTCGACTCGATCCAGGTGAAGAGCGAGACGGACGCCACGAAGATCACGCCCATCGCGGCGAGGATGGCGTAGCCCTGCCGTCGGTCGCCGACCATCGTGCCGAATGCCCGAGGCAGGCTGAACGGCACGAGCAGCATGAGGAAAACCTCGACGAGGTTGGTCCACGCAGCGGGGTTCTCGAACGGATGCGCCGAGTTCGCGTTGAAGAATCCGCCGCCGTTGTTGCCGAGCAGCTTGATCGCCTCCTGGGAGGCGACGGGACCGCCGGGGATGCTCTGCGTTCCGCCGGTCAGCGTGTGCACGGTCTGCACCGCATTCAGGTTCTCGATCGCTCCGCCGGCGATCAGGATGATCGTGAAAATCACCGAGAGCGGCAGCAGGATGCGCAGGATGCCCCGCATCAGGTCGACCCAGAAGTTGCCGATCGTGCCCGATCGGCGCGCGACGAACCCGCGCACGAGGGCGATCGCGACGGCGAGACCCACGGCGGCGGAGACGAAGTTCTGCACGGTGAGGCCGGCCATCTGCACGGTGTAGCCGAGGGTCGCCTCCGGCGAGTACGACTGCCAGTTCGTGTTGGTCACGAACGAGATCGCCGTGTTGAACGAGAGCCCTTCGGGCACGGCGGGAAGGCCGAGCGAGTACGGCAGCCAGGCCTGCAGCCGCTGCATCAGGTAGACGAGGAACACGCCGACGATGGAGAAAGCGAGCACGCTGCGCAGGTAGACGGGCCAGCTCTGTTCTAACGACGAGTCGACGCCGATCAGCCGGTACACGCCACGTTCGATCCTCAGGTCTCTGCGCGAGGTGAACGTGCGGGCGATGTGGTCGCCGAGCGGGCGGTAACAGATCGCCAGCATCAACGCGACGGTGGCGAGCTGAGCGAGAAACAGCCAGAACGTGAGCACCTAGAACTTCTCCGGCTTCACGAGGGCATACACGAGGTACACGAGCGAGGCCGCGGCCAGTACGGCCGACAGAACGACGAAGAAGGTCACAGCTTCTCCACCGCCCGTGCGACGAGCGCCACGACGACGCCGAGCGCTGCGATGCCGAGGATGCAGGCGAGGTCCAGCACGAGGATGCTCCGATCCCTGTCGCGCCGCTGTCACGGCGGGCCGCGCTGTGCGGCCAAGGCACCATCGAACTCGTGCCGTGCGAGCAGGGACGCACCCCTTACGGAATCCACACGGCCTACCGCCGAATGCTCACGGATTCCGTGCGAGCAGGTTCCGACCCGGCGCGTTCCCGCCGGCTCTTCAGCCTTCTGAGCAGAGCGGTCACGACGATGGGCAGAACGGAGACCACCACGACCAGCACCATGAGCACATCGATGTTGCTGACGACGAACGGAATCCCGCCAAGCAGCAACCCCAGGATCACCATGACGATGCACCACGATGCCGCGCCGAGAACGTTCCAGAGCACAAATCTGCGGTACGGCATCCTCGCGACGCCGGCAGCCAGCGGCACATAGGTGCGCACGATCGGCACGAACCGGCCCAGCAGCAGCGATGGAGCTCCGTATCGGCCGAAGAACTCCTCCGCACGCTCGAGGTGCTGCGGCTTAAGGATGCGTGCGCCCGGCTTGAACAGTCGCCTGCCGAAGCGTTTGCCGAGCCAGTACCCGGCCTGGTCGCCGGCGATGGCAGCGACGATCCCCACGAGCGCGACCATCCATGCCTGGATGCCCAGCTGAGGAGCAAGAATCGCGGCGGTGATCAGAAGAGAGTCACCTGGCAGGAACGGAAACAGCAAACCGGACTCCACGAACACCAGCACCGCAATGCCCAGCAGCACCCAGGGCCCGAAGGCGTGCAGCCAGCTCGAGGCATCCAACAGCGGAATGGCGGTGTGAAGAATCATCTGATGCCTTTCGAGCTCGCGACCTGTCCCTTCTTCCACCGTCGCGGCTCGATACCAAGAACCGGCACAGCAGCCGTCGACGAACGTGTGGATAACCCGAAAGTTCCCCGAGAGCGCGGAATCAGCCGCGACAGGCGAGTGTCAGTTCGCCAGACCCATCCGGTCTGCGATTTGCGGCAAGGCCCTCGCCCACACGTAGCGGACGGTGTTCCAGTCGTGTCCCGAGCCGCGGGAGATCACGAGCTCCGTCCTCATCCCCGCTCGTTGCGCCGCCGCATTCAGCTCTGTCGCGTAACGCGTGTACTTCACATCCCGCGCTCCGGATCCGAAGATCGCAAAGCTGTCCCGATACGGTGCGTGCTTGGCCAGCAGGGTCAGCGGTTTCGCCGCGTGGTATGCGGCCGCGGAGCCGCCGAAGCCCTCCGCGACCGTCTTCGAGCCGATGGTGGGTGCGAGCTCCCCGAGCACGTCGACGATGGAACCGAACAGCTCCGGATGGCCGGCCCCGAACTGGATAGCGCAGGTTCCGCCTTGCGAGTACCCGGCAACCGCCCAGTACCTGCTGCTTTCGGCCACGGGCAGATGGGTTCGGATCCAGGTCGGCACGTCGATGGTCAGATAGGTGGCGGAGTTCCCGAGCGGGGAGTCGACGCACATCGGGTTCTGCCCAGGGGATCCCAGCTGGTCGGCGGACACCACGATGGGCGCGAGACCCTTGTGCTTCGCAGCGAACGCGTCGTAGGTCGCCGCTGCCCGGCCGGAGGTGAACACATCCGCCGGCGTTCCCGGCTGACCACTGAACAGCATCACCACCGGAAGCACAGGCGGATTCGGCACCAAGGCCGCCGGCGGGAGATAAACCACAGTCTCCCGCGCCTCGAAGTGCGAGGCGGTCGGCGCAATGTTCACGGTCCCGACGCGGCCGCGCTTCGGCATGCCGGCAGGCGGCCGCCAGTCCTTCCCCAGATTCGGGTCCATGGCACCGGCGTGCGCGGCAAGGTCCGATGCGGGCAGAGCCGAGTACGGGACGATGCCGAGCGCGTCGTTCAAGTCGCGGTACGCCCCCTCGTCCACGTTGATGCCGGCTGCCGCGACCAGAAGAACACCGGGGATCATGGCGACGGCGATCCCCTTTCGCCACCACCTGGTCCCCCACAGATTCATGATCGCGAGGAACACACCGGCGAAGGCGATCGCCACCCACATGCGCGTGACTGCCGTCAGAGGAAGCCCGAAGACGTTCCAGACGTCGCTGACCAGCCACGCCAGCAGAAGACCTACCGCCGCTCCCAGGGCCGCCGCGCCGAAGGAACGCAGCAGTGGCCTGGGTCGCGGCGACCTCAACAGCAGATACACGCCGAGCAGCGCGACAACGACATCCAGAGGGATCAGAAAACTGCTCTTGTCGATCCGCAGCGTCAGCAACCAGTGCAGCGGATCCAACATGCGAACTCTGCCCCTTCTCTCGCGGTCGCGAACAGACCTCCGCCTTCAGACCACTTCAGGCAGATGAAAGCGAGGTAAGGCTACTGGTCGACCCAGAAGCCGCGGCCACCGAACCATCCGCCGCCGTAGCCGTCGTGACCGCCGAGCCCGCCGCCCAGCCCGTTGCCCGAACCGCCAAAGAGGTCAGCTCCGGCATCGAAGGCGCCCTCGCCGCGTCCGCGGCGAGACCCGCGCGATCCCAGATAACTGTCGACCACCGCGACTCCGAGGTCGTCCAGCTCGGGTGCGACGACGCGTCCACCCACACGGCGCGCGAGTCCGTCGACGAAGCGGGCCAGACCCGGGTCGGAGCCGAGGCGGAAGATCGTGATCTGTGCACCCAGCCGCATCGAGACATCCAACTCGTCCACGGTGTGCGCAATGGTGATCGGGTGCGGCGGGTAGGCGAACCGCACGGAGCCGTCTGCCTCCAGGTGCGAGGTCGGCTCCCCGTCGGTGACGATGAGCAGTACGGGCTGAGCGTCGGGATGCTTGCGGAAATGCCGGTTCGCCAGCAGCAGCGCATGATGCAGGTTGGTGCCCTTGTCCCACATGGCGTCGAGCCCGGTCAGCTCCTCGATCTCCATCACCTGCGCGTGACGGGAGAACCCGATGAGTTCGAGCCGGTCGTCGCGGAACCGGGTGCGGATGAGCGTGTGCAGCGCAAGCGCAGTGCGCTTCATGGGCACCCACCGGCCGTCCATCGCCATCGAGAACGAGGTGTCGACGAGCAGGGCGACCGTCGCCTGTGTGCGCGACTCGGTCTCCTCCACCTCGATGTCGTCCAGCGCGATGCGACGGCCGGCCGCCGCACCGCCCGATGCACGGCGGAGCACCCCGTTCAGCATGGTGCGCGGGATGTCCCACGGCTCCGTGCTGCCGAACTCCCACGGTTTCGTGGCTCCGGATGTCTCCCCTGCGGCGCCTGCGAGCCGCACGTCGCGCTCTCCTCTGCGCTTGGACATCCGGTTCGCGATGTCGCGCAGCAGGGTCTGGCCGAGCTGCCGCATGGCCTTCGGGGTCAGCTGCAGGTTGCCATGCGAATCGCGGCGGAACGTGTTGCTGCGACGGAGCGCCTGTTCAAGGTCGCGCAGCGTTCGTGCGTCGACCGCCGCGTCATCGCCGAGCTGCCTGGCCAGCTTGTCGAGGTCGACGTCATCGAGGCGCGCGCCGTCGTAGCCCTGTGAGAGCTGCTCGGACAGCTCGTCCAGGTCGGCGAGATCCGACAGCACCTGGGTGCCCTCCGCAAGCCCGAGCGGCTGGTCTCCGTCGAAGCGTTCCGATCCACTCCAGTCCTCCCCGGGGCGCAGCGCCTGCAGGTTCGCATCGAGGTCGGCGAGCTGCTCCATGAGCTGGGGCGACCCGAACGCCTGGGCGGAGAGCTGCATCAGCTCCTGCCGCTGCTCCTCGGTCATCGAGTTGAGCATCCGCTGTGCCGCCGCCGAACGCGCGGCAAGCGCATCGATCAGCTCGTCGACGTTCTGCGGGTTCTCCGGAAAGTACTGCCCGTGCTCGGCCATGAACTCGCCGAAGTCCTCGGGCGTGTCCTCGCCACGCCGGTGCTTGTCGAGCAGCCGGTTGAGGTCGGTGAGCATCTTGTTCACCGATGCGCGGTCCTCGTCGGTGACGTTCTGCAGCGTCTGCTTGAGTCCCGAGAACCGCTGCCCGAGCAGCTCCTGACCGAGCATGTCCTTGATCTTCTGGTAATCGGCTCGCGCCTGCGACGACCGCCAGTCGTAGTCGCTCAACTCGTTCACCGCAGCCGAGGTCGACTGCGGCAGGCTCTCCAGCCGCATCTCGGCGAACGAGCGGTCCGTGTCGTCCATGTCGACGTCGCGTGCCAGCTGCTTGCGCTCTTCCAGCACGGCGTGATCGAGGAGCTTCTGGATGTCTTGCAGCGTGCCGCCGAGATTGTGCCGCCGCAGCAGGTCCCTGCGTCGTTCGGCCACGCGGCGCGACAGGTCGTCGAGGCCGGTCAGGTCGCGCCCGCCCCTTCGCAGGAACTCGCTCAGCGCGCGCTCGGGCGAGTACCCTGCCATGACGTCCTCGCCGATCGCGTCGAGCGCTTCGGCGAGGTCGACCGGCGGCGCGAGCGGGTCCCCGCCCTCGTAGCGGTGGAACCGGCTGACCGGGGAGCGTGGCGCGCCGTGTGGATGCTCAGCCATAGATCGTCTCGTTCCCGTCGGTGTCCTTGCCGATCTTGCGCGCCAGATACAGGCCCTCCAGTGCCAGCTCGATGGCGGCGGCGCGCTCGCCGTCGGTGCGGGCATCCAGTCGTTCGACGATCTCGTCGTACACCGGGGACTCGCCCAGCATCGGCAGCCCGGCGAGGAACTCGGCAGCAGTGACCCGCTCGCCCGTGGCGACCATGGCTCCGCCCTCGATCGCGGCGACGAGGGGGCCGAAGTCGATGCCGCGGAAGTGGGCTCTCACCGCGTCGGCGGTGGCGGTGCGCAGCAGGTGGGTGAGCACCTCGGACTCCCGGCCCTGCTCCCCCGTCTCGAACTCGATCTTGCCGCCCAGCACGTCGACGGCCGTCGTGAGGTCGACCGTGCGGGCGACGGCGTCGTCCTCCCCGCGTGCGGTCGAGCGATGCAGCGCCGCGGCCGCTATGGTCTCGGCGCCCGCGATCGCGAACCGGGCGCTGACGCCGCTGCGCTGGTCGATCGAGCTGGATTCCCGCAGGCTGCGGGTGAACCTGGCGAGGATCTCGATCAGGTGGTCGGGAACATCCGCCACCAGTTCGGCCTCCTGCCGGATCACGGCGATCTCCGCCTCGAGCTGCCGCGGATAGTGGGTGCGGATCTCGGCGCCGAACCGGTCCTTCAGCGGCGTGATGATGCGGCCCCGGTTCGTGTAATCCTCCGGGTTGGCGCTGGCGACGACGAGCACGTCCAGCGGCAATCGCAGCACATAGCCGCGGATCTGGATGTCGCGCTCCTCCATCACGTTCAGCATCGACACCTGGATGCGCTCGGCCAGATCTGGCAGCTCGTTGATCGCGACGATGCCGCGATGGCTGCGCGGGATCAGCCCGAAATGGATGGTCTCGGGGTCTCCCAGCGAGCGTCCCTCCGCGACCTTCATCGGGTCGACGTCTCCGATCAGGTCGGCCACCGACGTGTCGGGCGTCGCGAGCTTTTCCACGTACCGTTCGCTGCGGTGCCGCCACGCCACAGGCAGGTCGTCGCCGAGCTCGGCGGCTCGGCGGATCGAGGCGTGGGTGATCGGCTGATACGGATGCTCGCCCAGCTCGGACCCCGCGATGACGGGCGTCCATTCGTCGAGGAGTCCGCCGATGGTGCGCAGCACGCGCGTCTTGCCCTGTCCGCGCTCGCCGAGCAGCACGATGTCGTGTCCGGCGATGAGCGCACGCTCCAACTGCGGGATGACGGTGCTCTCGAACCCGTGCACGCCCGGCCACGGATCCTCGCCTGCGCGCAGCTTCGCCAGGAGGTTGTCTCGCACCTCGGCCCGCAGCGGTTTCTGCACGTGGCCGGATGCCTTCAGCTCGCCCAGCATGCTGATCCGTGGCGCGTCGGAGGCCGCCGGAGCACCGGCCGGAAGGTTCGGGGAAAGGGGGTACGACTCGTGCGAAGGCGTCATGCTCCACGATACGCACGGTGTCCCCGCGTGCGGGGTGGCGACGCGCTTTGGTCAGGCGCGGTTCAGGCTCGCTGTTCCCCAGTGAGAACGCCGGAGGCGAGCACGTGCCCGGCCACCGCGGGAAGCAGGTCGGCGAGACCGGCGAAATCGCGGGCATCCAACTCGATGTCGAGAGCGTAGAGGTGGAAGCCGTAATGGTGCACGCCGTGGCCGGGAAGCGGACGGGGTCCCTGGTAGGCCACCCAGCCGCGGAACGCGGGCACGTAATGCACGGCGAGGTTTCCCGGTGTGAGCGCGCCCTCTGCGACGCCGGTACACGGCTCGACCAGGGCTATCAGATGGACGATCGGGGCGTCGAACGGAACATCCGTGTCCTCGAGGATGAGCAGCAGTTGCTTCGTGCCTTCCGGCGGCGTGCTCCACGAGAGCTCCGGCGAGACGTTCGGCCCCTGTCCGATGCCGGAGTGCCGCTGAGGGATGCGTGCGCCGTTCTCGAACGATGGAGACGTCACCGTGAGGATGCCTCGGGCGGTGAGCTCGGGCGCGAACTGCACGCTGCGCTCCGGTTTCGAACGCTTGCCGCGCAGCATCCAGCCGAGCGGAGTGACGAGCAGGTCGGCCAGACGCATCGGTTCCCCTTCCCTCTGGTGTGCTCCCACTGCACGGGCGGGCACGGTGCCGACGATACGGCAACGAAGAGCTGGGAGTCGCCCCGCCCGCTTCGGCCCGGAAGGGACAATAGGCTTTCGAGGTGAACGAGTCGTCGAGGGTGCGATGCGCGCTATGGCGCGGCGTGCTGCGGGGAGGCATCCGATGAGGTCGTCACGACTGGAAGCGTTCAGCGACGGCGTGCTCGCGATCATCATCACCGTGATGGTGCTGGGCCTCGCGGCGCCGTCCGGAGACTCGTTCTGGTCGCTGGTCAGCACCTCCGGCCTGGGGCTCCTCACCTACCTGCTGAGCTTCATCTACATCGGCATCTACTGGAACAACCACCATCATTTGTTCCAGCTGCAGCCACGGGTGGACGGCAGGGTGCTGTGGGCCAACCTGCATCTGCTCTTCTGGCTGTCGCTCTTCCCGTTCACGACGGGCTGGCTGACGAAGACGGAGGTCGCCACCGCGCCGACCGTGGTGTACGGCGTCAATCTGCTGGCTGCGGCGGTGGCGTACAGCATCCTGCAGTCCGTCATCGCCCGGCGGCCGGGCGGCGACCGATTGCGGGAAGCGATCGGGCGCGATACCAAGGGCTGGCTATCGCCCGTGCTGTACGCCATAGGGATCGGGCTGAGCTTCGTCGTCCCGTGGCTCGGCCTCGTGCCGTACGTCGCGGTCGCCGTGATCTGGCTGATCCCGGACCGTCGCATCGAGCGGTACCTCGCGGCGCATCCCGACGACGAGAACTGACACCGCTAGCGTCAGTACCCGCGCGGCGCAAGCACTCCCGTGAGCGGCGCAACACCTGCTGGAGTGGCCGTATGCCCCACACCGCGGTGCACGCGCAGACCGGCAATCCGGAGCGTCCGGGCGCCGACCGCTGGGTGCCCGAGCGACACACGCTCGCGGCTCTGCGTCGCGCCGCACCCGATTGCCGTGGATGCGAGCTGTGGCGGGACGCGCGACACGTCGTGTTCTCGCAGGGCCGGGCATCCGCCGCCATGATGCTGATCGGCGAGCAGCCCGGCGACCACGAGGACACGACCGGTGAGCCCTTCGTCGGACCGGCCGGGAAGTTGCTGGATGACGCGCTCGAGGCAGCAGACATCGATCGGGAGACCACATATTTGACCAACGCGGTCAAGCACTTCAGACACCACGTGTCGGGTAAGCGGCGCATCCACGACAAGCCGGAAGTCGGCAACGTCATCGCGTGCCACCCGTGGCTGGAGGCCGAGTTCGAGGTGGTGCACCCTCAGGTCGTGGTGTGTCTCGGCGCGACCGCGGCGCGCGCCGTTATGGGCCGCCCGATCCCGATCACCCGGTCTCGCGGGCAGCGCTTCGAGGGGCCGGATGCCGCACCGGATGCCGCCGTGTTCGTCACGACGCACCCCTCCGCCGTGCTCCGGCTGCGCGGGA
Organism: Humibacter ginsengiterrae; assembly: GCF_054780115.1. NCBI lineage: Bacteria > Bacillati > Actinomycetota > Actinomycetes > Micrococcales > Microbacteriaceae > Humibacter > Humibacter ginsengiterrae. The sequence continues at coordinate 56,658 of NZ_BAAGWY010000005.1, read as the reverse complement.
AGGACGGCTTCGACGAGGCGTTCGACCGCTTCGTCGGCGATCTCGAGACCGCCGCGGCGGCACGACGGTAGGCGACGACATCCCCATTCAGAGATCTTCGGGTGCGAGGTCGCCCTGCCCCTCATCGCCGAGTTCGGCCTCGAACGGGTCCTCGCCCTGCGACTCCGGCTGGGCCTCCTCGGGAATGCCGAACCCGGCCGCCTCGAGCTCTTCGTCCTCCTCGGCCTCGATGTCTTCCTCGGGAACAGGGTCGGGCTCACCGATGTCTTCCGGATCCCTCGGCTCGGTGTCGGCGGCAGGGATCGCCGCTCCCCCGACGTCGTCCGGTTCGATGTGGATGCCCTCGTCGCTGTCCATTGCTCACTCCTCGCGTGCTGAACGCGGCCGACCGGCCGCGGTCTGCACACGATAGAGCGAGACGGAGGCGCGCCGGAGCGGATTGACAACCGCGCCCGCAGTCCCCAAATGAGACGTACTCGCACCGGCGCTCAGTTCGAAGCGACGATGGTCCGGATGAGACCCGCGCTCTACGGCAGCCGCCCGCTCAAAGTGTTCCCGAGGTTCGGATCGCCGTCCGCACCTCACGGCGAGACGTCCTCGAACACGCGGTTGCGGGTGTGCACCGTGAACTGAGCGATCACCGACGCGATGATGAGGAAGCACGAGATCAGCATCAGCGCCCAGAACACCGAAAGCTGCGGAATGAGCGGTGCGAGCACGAGGATGCCGATGCCTCCTCCGACGTGGCCGACGCCGTCGACGATCGCGAAGCCCGTGGATCGCGCTCTGGTGGGGAAGTTCTCCGCGGTCAGCGCGTAGGTCGGCGACACCCAGAGGTTGAACCCTGCGAAGATCAGCATCGCGCCGATGAAGTCGATCGTGAGCGACTTGCCGGCCACCGCGATGAGGATCGCGCCGATGAACGTGACGACGGTTCCCACCGGGAGCCAGTAGCGCCGTTCCAGCTTCTCCACGATGAACGACATGACGATCGCCTCGACGACGAAGCCGATCGTCCCGACCGCGGCGATCACGCCCGCCTCCGGCGGCGAGAACTTCAGCGACGTGAGCACCGAGGTGAAGCCGGCCGCGTAGGCGTACACGGTGATGTACCCGAAGAACCAGAGCAGGAACAACAGGATGACCCGCTTCAGATAGACGGGGTTCAGGAAGATGTCCGCGTACGGCACGGTTCGGGCGGGCGGCCAGTGGGTGGGCACGTCATCCATAACCGGCGCGGCGAGCGCACCGCGACGTGCCGCGCGTGCCTCCATGCCCCCGGCGATCTTCTCCGCGTCGTCCACGCGTCCCCGCTGCAACAGCCAGCGCGGCGATTCGGGCAGCTGGAACCGCAGCAGAATGGCGATCACGGCGAGGACCGCACCAATGGCGTACATCCAGCGCCATCCGGATGCCAGTCCCAGCGCAAAAGGAAGCCCGGTCGGCCAGGGCGCCGGCGCTGTGGTGAGCAGCAGCCCGAGCCAGACCCCGAAGAAGGCGCCGAGCGCCGACATGATGAAGATGACCGTGGTGAACTTCGCTCGCGACTGCTTGGGCGAGACCTCGCCGATGTATGTGTTCACGATGGCGAGGTCCGCGCCGATGCCGATCCCCGTGACGATGCGGGAGATCGTGAAGTTCACGTAGTCGGTCGACAGCGCCGTGTACAGCGAGCCGAGCCCGGTGATCAGCATCGTGATCAGCAGCATGTTCCGGCGGCCGATCCGGTCGGACAGGGGCGAGAGCACGAGCGTGCCGACGACGTACCCGAGCAGGTTCAGCAGGGTCGGCAGCGGCAGGTAGGTCAGCGCAGTCTCGGGCGTGCACCCATGCACCAGTTGCGTACAGGTCTGCACGAACGACACGTTGATGTCGAAGATGTCGTAGAACGTGAACAGGAATCCGAGGCCGATGATCGCCAGAAAGGCGGGCGACAGCGACCAGGTTCTGATGCGGTCCAGCCGGGCCATAATGCGGCGCGACGACTCGGGGATGGGTTCGCCGTTCATCTGAAGCTCCTTCCACGTCACTGTGTGAGGGCGAGCGAAAACTTACCACCGAGCCCGCGTCGTGTCCTACACCCGCTCGAACACGGCGGCGAGCGCCTGCCCCCCGCCGATGCACATCGTCTCGATCGCGAGCGAGCCGTCGAGTGCGGGGAGTTCGTGAGCGAGTGTGGCGAGCATCCGCAGTCCCGTCGCCCCGATCGGATGCCCGATAGAGATGCCGCTGCCCCGCGGGTTCAGTCTCGGGTCTTCTGCGTCGATGCCCCAGTCGGCCAGGCAGGCGAGAACTTGCACCGCGAATGCCTCGTTGAGCTCGATCACGTCGAGTTCCGCCCACGTGACCCCCGCCCGGTCCAGAGCACGCTCGGCGGCAGGCACTGGCGCGACACCGAAGACGCGGGGATCGTTGCCGGCTATCGCCCAGGAGCGCAGGCGCAGCAGCGGCGTGAGACCGAGGGCGGTCGCGCGCTCCGGTGTGGTGACGATCGCGGCGGCGGCCGCGTCGTTCTGCCCGCTCGAGTTCCCCGCGGTGACGGTCGCGTCCGGATCGTCGCGTCCGAGGATCGGGCGCAACGCCGACAGTGCTTCCAGAGACGTGTCGGCTCGTGGATGCTCGTCGCGGTCGACGACCGTCTCCCCTCGCCTTCCCGGGACCACCACGGGCACGAGCTCGTCGTCGAACGCGCCGGATTGCTGTGCGGCGACCGCGCGCTGGTGAGAGCGCAGCGCAACCTCGTCCTGCGCCGCACGTGGGATCCCGTAGTCGCGTCGCAACTGCTCGGCCGAACCGACGTTGCCCTCCGGCGTCGGAAACGATCGGCCTCCCGCCGTCTCGCGTCCTCGAGCCAGAGCGTCGTGCAGCATCAGTCCACCCGAGGGGATGCCGCGCCGGCCTTGCTCGGTGTACAACGGCGCGTTCGACATCGACTCGGCGCCGAGCGCGATCAGCACGTCGCTGGCTCCGGTCTGCACCTCCATCGCGGCGTTGATCACGGCCTGCAGGCCGGAGCCGCAGCGGCGGTCGAGCTGGTATCCGGTTGTGGTGACCGGGAAGCCCGCGTTGAGCGCGGCGACCCGCCCGAAGGCGGGCGCCTCCATGGTGGGGTACCCCTGGGAACCGATCACACCCTCGACCGCGGCAGGATCGACTCCCGTCCGCTCGAGCAGGGCGCGCAGTACCGTCTCGGCCAGTGCCAGCGCCGACACCGGTGCGAGCGCCCCGCCCATGCGACCGACCGGGGTGCGCAGGGGCGAGCAGATCACGACGTCGCGAAGTTCAGGCATCCGTCTTCTCCAGTTCGACGACGAGCCCGGCGCCTGTCGCCCGCCTCACGTCGTCTTCGGTGACGCCTGGTGCGAGTTCACGCAGCACGAGGCCGTCGCCGGTGACGTCGATCACCGCGAGATCCGTGATGACCCGGTCGACGCATCCGCGGCCGGTGAGCGGAAGCGTGCACTGCTCGACGAGTTTGGGCGAGCCGTCCTTGGCGACGTGCTCCATCACGACGATGACCCGCTCGGCTCCGTTCACCAGGTCCATCGCGCCTCCCATGCCCTTGACCATCTTGCCCGGCACGGCCCAGTTGGCGATGTCGCCGGATGCGGAGACCTGCATCGCACCGAGTACGGCGGTGGCGATGCGTCCTCCGCGGATCATGCCGAAGCTGGTGGACGAGTCGAAGTAGCTTGCGCCGGGCAGCACCGTGACGGTCTCCTTGCCCGCGTTGATGAGCTTCGGGTCCGCCTGGCCTTCCCACGGGTAGGGCCCGACGCCCAATATGCCGTTCTCGGAATGCAGAACGACGTGCACCCCTTCCGGCAGATGGTTCGGGATGAGGGTGGGCAGCCCGATCCCGAGGTTCACGTACGATCCGTCCTCGAGCTCGAGCGCGGCACGGGCGGCCATCGCGTTGCGGGTTCGCGGCATCTCAGTTCGCCTCCTGATCTGTGAAGTGGGCTGCCCGCTGGCGCACGGTGACCTTCTCGATCGGGAGGTCCGCGGACTGCTCGGGCGTCAGAGCTACCACGCGGTCCACGTAGATCCCCGGCAGGTGGATGTCGTCAGGCGCGAGCTCGCCCGGCTCCACGAGCTCGTCCACCTCGGCGATCGTGATCCGCCCGGCCATTCCGGCGAGGGGGTTGAAGTTGCGGGTCGACTTCTCGAACCGCAGGTTGCCGTGCTTGTCGCCGACCGCGGCACGGACCAGCCCGTAGTCGGTACGGATCGCGGTCTCGAGCACGTACTCGCGCGATGTGCCGAACATATCGAACGGGCGCAGCTCTTTCGGCTCGCTCGCCACGGCCACGGTGCCGTCGGCGGCGTAGCGGATGGGCATCCCACCGTCGGAGACGGCGGTCCCCGCGCCGGTCGCTGTGTAGAACGCAGGGATGCCCGCACCGCCCGCCCGAAGCCTCTCGGCCAGCGTGCCCTGCGGCGTGAGCTCCACCTCGACCTCACCGCCCAGGTACTGCCTGGCGAACTCCTTGTTCTCCCCGATGTAGCTGGCGATCACGCGCCGGATGCGCCCCGCCGCCAAAAGCTCCCCGAGGCCCCAGCCGTCGACGCCGCAGTTGTTCGAGACCACGGTGAGACCCCCGACCCCGCGGGCGAGCAACGCTCGGATCGTGACGATCGGCACGCCGGACAGCCCGAAACCGCCGACGGCGAGCGATGCGCCATCGGGTATGTCGGCGACCGCGTCGGCGGCGGAGGCGTACGTCTTATCCATCGTTCTCCCGGATCTGTTTGGATGTCTCGGCCGGTTCGGCCGGCTGGCCCGCCTCAGCCTGCGAGTCTTTCTCGGTCGGCGAACCTGCCTCGGCCGGCTGGCCCGCCTCCGCCGGCGAGAAGGACGACTCAGCAGCATCGGCTGGCTCGGCGAACACCTGCCGCATGGCGGCGAGTGCACTGTTCGCGGCGGGCAACCCGGCGTAGAGGGCGGTGTGCTGGATGACCTCGGCGATCTGCGCGCGGCTCAGGCCGTTGCGCAGGGCGGCGCGCACGTGCATCCGCAGTTCGTTCTCGTGGCCGCCGGTCACGAGGCTGGCGAGCGTGGCGATCGACCGCTCTCCCCTGGTCAACTGCGGCCGTGCCCAGACTTCGCCCCACGCGTAGCGGGTGATGAAGTCTTGAAAGTCGGCGGTCTCCGGCGTGATCGCCGCGGTCGCCCGGTCGACGTGCGCGTCGCCCAGCACCTCGCGCCGCACGCGCATGCCCGCTGAGCGAACATCGCCCGGGGTTCTCGCTGAAGGCGTGCCGTCGGCCGCGATCTCCTGCCCTGACAGCTGCGATTCGATCAGCGCGGCCGTCTTCGCGGAACACTCGAGCGGAATCAGGTGCGAGGCATCCAGCTCCACGAATCGGGAGTCGGGCAGCGCGTCCGCCAGCTCGCGCATGAGCTCCGGGGTGGTCACGACGTCGTGACAGCCGGCGACGATCACTGCAGGGGCTCGCACCTCAGCTACGGCCTCGCGCCGGTCGAATGCGGCGAGCGCCTCGCAGCACAGCGCGTACGACTCGTCGTCGACGTCGATGAGCGTGCGCAGTGCGCGGCCGCCCGGCCCGTCGGGGTTCCGATCCAGGTAGCCGGGCGCGAACCAGCGCTGAGCGCTGCCCGCGACGACGGACGCGGTTCCGGATGCCCGCACCTGCGCCGCCCGCTCGGCCCAGCCGTCCGGGGTGCCGATGGCTGCTCCCGAGCAGAACATGCTCAGGCTCAGCACGCGCTCGGGCACGGTGAGTGCGAGCTCGAGGGCGACGGCACCGCCGAGGGAGTCGCCAGCCACGTGGAACGCGCCGCCGCCGACCTCGTCGACGACGTCGAGCGCCGCGGCCGCCAGGTCGCCCACGGTGAACGGATCGCGCGCGGCCGGTGACGCACCGTGGCCCGGCAGGTCGATTCGGAGGACGCGCGGTCGATCCGGGCTCGCGGCGAACGTCCCGACGACGCCGTCCCAGAGCTCTGCAGTCGTTCCGAGCGACGGGAGGAGAACCAGCAGCGGTGCGTCGGCCGCGGTCGGCGCCGCCGGGACCATGGAGCCGCGCAGGCGCAGATCCGTCATCGTGCGCTCCCTTCCGCCGTACCGCCGGGCGCCGCAACCCGGTCGAACCGCTCCACCGCGGCATCGACCACGCGCGCGGCCGCGATCGTGTCGCTCTCGTGCGCGCCGCGGGCGCCCGCGTCGAGCGACCTCCCTGCGGTGCCGTTCGATCCGGGATCACCGTGCACGACCAGGTCACTCGATGCCTGGTCGAGCAGGCTCGCGCTCTCGGCCGCGAGCCGGAGCGTCTCCCGCCAGGCCTGCCACTCGGCCTGCCATTCCCCGGCCGGACGCGCGTCGTAGCTCAGCGCCGCCGACTGCAGCACGGCCAGCGCTCCCCCGGCTCGAAGCCCGTTCGCCACGAGCAACACCGCGTCTACCGGGTTGTGCTTGTGCGGCATCGACGATGAGCCGCCCCCGTGCCCCGGCGTGATCAGGCCGTCTCGCGCGAGCAGGCCGAGGTCCCGTCCTATCCGGCCGCCGGCCGCGCAGACGCTCGCCGCCGCCCGCGTCAGCGTGAGCACCGCCGTTCTCTCGGTGTGCCACGACCGCCCGGGGTCCGTGAGACCGAGCTCCTCGGCGACGCGGCGGCGCAGGGTTGCGACCGCGTTCGGGTCGCCGCTTCGCCGCACCATGGCATTCCCATCGCCGACCGCTCCGCCGAGCTGCACCGGGTACGACACCGAGGCGAGCACCTCGAGAGCGGATGTGACGGCATCCAGCCAGACGGAGATCGCGGCACCCAGCGTGGTCGGCTCCGCCTGCTGGGTGAGCGTGCGCGCGATCGTGGGCGTCGCACGGTGCTCGAGCGCGAGGTCACGAAGCCTGCGACCCGCGGTCTCGAGCTGCGCGCGCGCTGCGCCCAGAGCATCCTTCGACACGATCATCAGCGCCGTATCGAGCACGTCCTGGCTGGTCATGCCCTGGTGAACCCGTTCCCCGCCTTGCCGGCGGAGCTCGTGCACCAGCCCGACGACGGGCACACCCGCCTGCCTCGATGACCGCAGCAGGGCATCCTCGTCGATCGCCTCAGCGCTCGGCGCGCCGCCCGACTCGACGCCGAGCAATTCGCACCACGCCGCCAGATAGGCCCGCTCGACCTCCACCATCGCTTCGAGCACACGGTCGTCCGACGCCACGAGGCCCGCGGCGCCGGCGGGTTCGAGCAGGCCCCAGTCGAACGCGTCAGCCACGCCCGTCGCCCTTGAAGTCGAGAAACACCGTCTCGCCCTCGCCCTGCAGCCGGATGTCGAACCGGTAGCTGCGCTCGCCGTCCTGTTCGACGAGCAGGGTGCCGCGGCGCTCGGCCGGAACGCTCTCAAGGAACGGATCGTCGCCCGAGAAGTAGGCGCGAGTGAAGAGGTGGTGCAGCAGCCCGCGCGCGAACACGGTGACGAGGATGTAGGGAGCGCGTCCCTCGGAACTGGAACCGGGCCGCACCGTGGTGAACGTGTAGTGCCCAGCGCGATCCACCGCTGCCCGACCGAACCCGGTCACCGTGTAGCCGTCCCGGTGCAGGCTGCCGCGTTCAGAGATCGGAGCACCGGATGCGTCGGGTCCCCAGATCTCCAGGATCGCGTCGGGTACCGGCTCCCCCGCCCCGTCGTACACGGTGCCGTGCAGCCGGATCGAGTCGGGATCCGCGCGGGAGGCGACATCCGGCCCGCCATCGTACGGCAGTGCGTACCCGAAGAACGGGCCTACGGTTTGCGACGGGGTCTGGAGATATTCCTGTTCAGGCATGGTCGGTCTCCTCCGGCTCCATCCAGGTGGCCTTGCCGCCGGTGAGCACGATGTCCCACCGGTAGCCCATCGCCCACTCCGGAACACTGAGGTCGTGGTCGTACACCGACTTCAGCCGCTCCCGCGCTGCCGGGTCGACGATCGACTGGTAGATCGGGTCGAGCGCGAACAACGGATCATTCGGAAAGTACATCTGGGTCACGAGCCGCTGAGTGAACGCCGAGCCGAACAGCGAGAAATGGATGTGCGCGGGCCGCCACGCGTTGCGGTGGTTCTTCCACGGGTAGGGCCCCGGCTTGATCGTAATGAAGCGGTATGACCCGTCGTCGCCCGTGATCGCACGGCCCACGCCGGTGAAGTTCGGGTCGAGGGGCGCCGGATGCTGGTCGCGCTTGTGCACGTAGCGACCGGACGAGTTCGCCTGCCAGATCTCGATGAGCTGTCCCCGTACCGGACGGCCTTCGCCGTCGAGCACGCGGCCGGCCACGATGATCCGCTCACCGAGCGGCTCAGCGCTGTGCTGGATCGTGAGGTCGCTCTCCTCCGGTGCCACGTCGGAGTGTCCGAACGCGGGCGAGACGAGCTCGATCTCCTCGGGGTCGGCGCGCACGAGTTCGTGGGTCGGATGCCGCAGCGTCGAGCTGCGGTACGGCCGGAAGTCCCGCAGCGGGTGCGTCGGCAACGGACCGGTTCCTGCGGCGGCGTGCACCGCGGCGATCTCGGCGCTGATCTGTTCCTGACTGAGCTCTGTCATGCATCCACCTCGAGTAATCGGCTCAGAACGGGAGTCCGGCGTACTGCTCGGCGAGGGCCGCCTGAGCGTGACGCGAACCTGTGGTGTATTCAAGCTGGCCGACCTGCGTGCGGTACCGGAATGCCCTCGTCGCCTCGTCCGGGCTCTCGCGGTGCACGTGCAGCATCTCCGTCATCCACTGCGAGAACTGCTGCACCTTCCACTGCCTGGCCAATGCTGAGCGGCTGTAACTCTTCAACGGTGTCTCATCCCCGCCGTACCGCGCCACCAGCGACCGGCCCAGCAGCGCTACGTCGGCGATGGCCGAGTTGAGGCCCTTAGCGCCGGTCGGCGGCACGATGTGGCCGGCGTCGCCGGCGAGGAACAACCGCCCGTGCTCGAGCGTCGAGGCGACGAAGCTGCGCATCGGGGTGATCGACTTCTCGCTGATCGCGCCCTCGTGCAGGGTCCAGCCCGGTGTGCCCAGCCGCAACTGCAGCTGCTCCCAGATGCGGTCATCCGGCCAGTCGTCGATCGATTCGTCCGGGTCGACCTGCAGGTACAGGCGCGAGACCTCGAGCGATCGCATCGAGTGCATCGCAAACCCTGAAGGGTGCAGAGCGTAGATGAGGTCGTCGGTGGAGGGCGGCACGTGCGAGAGAATGCCCAGCCACGCATACGGATAGCTGCGCTCCAACGCGCGGATGCCTGGAATAGCCGGCCTGCACACCCCGTGGTAGCCGTCGGATCCGATCACGAAGTCGCAGTCGATCCGGAGTTCGTCGCCGTCGTGCGCGGCCGTCACGAACGGCGCATCGCTCTCCACGTCGTGCGGCTGAACGTCGGACACCTCGAACCGCACGTCCGACCCGATGCGATCGTGCTCGGCCAGCAGGTGCTTCACTAGCGCCTGCTGCCCGTAGATCGTCACCGTGCGTCCGACGAGGTCGAGAAAGTCGATGTGGTGACGCTGACCCTCGTACTGCAGGTAGATGCCGTGGTGTGTGAGCCCGCGCTCCGCAAGGTCGCTGTCGAGGCCGAGTTCACGCAGAATGTCGACAGACCCCTGCTCGAGGACTCCGGCACGGATGCGCCCCAGGATGTATTCCCGGCTCTTCTGCTCGAGGATGACGAACTGGATGCCGGCCCGATGCAGGATGTGCCCGAGCAGCAGCCCCGCGGGGCCGGCTCCGATGATGGCGACTTGCGTTCGCACCGGCTATGCCTCTCACGTCGATGGGAAGGTCACGTTCATCGTGCCGGGACGCGTGGCTCGTGCGGCAGCGGTTTCCACCGGGTGGAAGACAATTACGGGTGCGCGCCGAGCGCTCCCGAGATACCGCGGGCGGCCATCCGCACCCCCAGCGCGAACTGAGGCTCATTCCGTCGTTCGGCGTGGGCGATGATCGAGACCGCCGCGACCACTTCGCCACCGGCATCCCGCACCGGAGCCGCCACCGAGAAGGCGCCGCGGGTCAACTCCTCGATCGAGACGGAGATGCCCGTGGAGCGGATGTTCGCCAGCCGCGCCCGAAGCTCCCGCTCCCCCGTCAACGTGTTCGGCAGGAACTTGCGCGGCTGTGATGCAAGGACCTCCTCGAGCGTGTCCCGTGGCGCGTGCGCGAGCAGCACGAGCCCCACACCCGTCGCGTGCAACGGCAGCCTGGCGCCCACGTCGCTGATCACCGAGATCGCCCCCGGCCCGGAGAGCCGTTCGAGGTAGATCACGCCGAGGCCGTCGCGCACGGCCAGGTGCACGTGCTCGCCGGTTGCCTCGAGCAGGTCTTCCAGGTAGGGCAGCGCCAGCTCCCGCAACCGCCTCGCGGTCGGCTGTCGCACGCCCAGCCGCCACAGCTTCATCCCCACCCGATACCGTCCGTCGTCGCCGCGCACGAGTCCGCCCCAGTCGACCCACTCCTTCAGCAGGCGGTGCGTCGTGGAGACCGGCAGGCCGGCCCTACGCGCGACGTCGCTCAGCGTCAGCGCGTCGCCGCGCTCGAACGCGTCGGCGACGGCGAACACCCGCTGTGCGACGCCGCGGTCATCCATCGGGTGCACCATGAACGCACCATAACCGACGCCGCGTTCTCCGCATCCCGCTCGTTAGGCTCGAGCCATGAGCAGGATCTTCACCACCACCGTCGCCTCGGTGTATCCGCTCTACCTCGCCAAGGTCGAACGCAAAGGTCGCACGAAGGCGGAGCTCGACGAGGTGATCAGCTGGCTGACCGGATACGACGCCGCGGCCCTCCACAGCCGGCTCGAGTCGGGTGCCACCTTCGAGGACTTCTTCGCGGATGCCCGCCTCAACGAGAACGCCTCGCTCATCACCGGCTCGATCTGCGGCGTGCGCGTCGAGACGATCGAGGACCCGCTGATGCAGAAGATCCGCTACCTCGACAAGCTCGTCGACGAACTCGCGAAGGGCAAGCCGATGGAGAAGATCCTGCGCACGCCGGCCATCTGAGATGGCACCGGCTCAGGCCCCGCGGCTATGCATGCGGTGACCACGTCTCGTCTACGGTCACGAAGCCTTCCTTTGTCATGACTCGGCGTCGCCGCCCGTACATTCGTTCCAGGAGCGGTACCTCTTTGTCGCGGTAGTCGTGGACAACCGCTGGCAGCGAGGCTTCCGCGCTACCGCGGGTGATGCGTCCGAGTTGCTGGATCACGCGACCCTTGAAGGAGACAGGAACCGCGAGAAACAGCGTGTTGAGGGTCGGAAGGTCCAGGCCTTCCCCGGCGATCTTGTCGATGGCGATGAGTACGAACGATCGACGCTGTGAGTCTGCCGCCCGAAGCTCGTCCCTTGTTTCACGACGTCCGGCAGAGGACATGCGCCCGTGGAGCCGGAACACCGGCGCACCGCATCCTTCGATGGCGTCCGCGAGCGCGTCGAGATGATCAAGTCGGTTCGTCAGAACGAGGCATGCGCGGCCTGCGTCGGCTGCGTCCCTGACATGCTGCGCGATCATCTCGTTGCGATCAGCATCTGACGCGAGCTCGGAATAGATCGCCTGGATCGAACGCCCGTCCGTTCCCGGCTCTTCGGTCGTGAAGCCGGTCTCGTGTGTGATCAACTCGCGATGAGCGCGATCGATGGTGTCCATCACATGCCGGATGGGACCGCATTGCATCGTGATCAGCCCGTTCATCTGGTCGGCGCGATAGGGAGTCGCCGTCAGCCCAGCCCAGTAGCGGGCGTTCACTTTTCGCAGGGCCGCCTCGGTCGCGGGTGCCGCGACAGCGTGGCATTCGTCGATGATGATCTGGCCATATTCCTCGAGCACTGCCGCGTCGGCGTTCCGATGCGATATGGACTGCATCATGATGAGATCGACGAGTCCGCGCCGTTTTCTCCGGCCCGCCCCGAGCTGGCCGATCTGCTTGTCCGTCAGTCCGAGAAACTGCCCCAGGCGTTCGCGCCATTGCGTGAGCAGCTCGGCCCGGTTCACCAGGATCGCCGAGGGCGTGGCACGGTGCGCAATGAGCGCGCAGGCTATGACCGTCTTGCCCGCGCCCGGAGGTGCTACGAGTACACCCGTGTCATGTGCGAGAAGCGCCTCGACGGCTTCGCGTTGCTCACTCCGGAGTTCTCCCGTGAAAGTCACCTCTACACTTGTGGGGCTGTCCGCCATGAGGTTGATGACGACGCGGAAACCCGCGTCGCGCAGCAACGCTGCCGCTTCATCCGTAAGGCCGCGGGGCAGCCGCAACTCTTCTTCGTCGTGCTCGAAGCTGGTGACAAAGCGGGGAGTGCCGTACGTGCTGAATCGCTGTGCCTGTTTGCGGTAGAACTCTGGGTTGGGCACGGACGACATGTGTTTGAGTTCAGTAACGACGATGCCCGGAAGATCGCTCGTCGGAATATGCAGGACGGCGTCACGGCGCAGTTCAAGCACTCGCCCAGCGGTTGTCCGAGCCAAAGCCCTGATACTCGCTCGCCGCGGTCGCGCGCCCAGCGACTCCGACGGACCGACACGCGCATCCACCAAGGTCGTACCGAGTTTCATGATGCGCTCTACGGGCACCGGACTTATGGCCGCGAGCGCCGCGAACTGATCCTCGTATGGACGCCATGTCGCCGGATCGGCGAACACTGTCGTTCCGCGACGCCGGCAGTCTCCCTGTAATGGAAGCGCGATGAGGTTCCCAAGGCGCGCCCTGCCAGGTGATCGTTCCGGCAGAGTGTCCTGCGAAGGGAAGAAGCGGTCGTAGCTGCGGAAGTCCATCTTTGGCCGCCGTGCCATAGCAGCACGCAGCAGCCGCATCCCCGCCGACCGGGCAAGTGCCGCCGACACAGGCCCGGCGAAGAACATCCACACGTGTGCTCCTGCCCCAGATCGCGAAATCTCAGTGAGAACGTCGATCTCAGCGCGTTCGCATTCTGCGACGAAGGCAGCGGCATCCAGCCGCCAATCCGCGTCGTCGAAGTCGCACACCAGGAGACGGCACCGGTCCTCGTCAAGCATCGGATAGAGGCCCACATGAAATTCGCGATCGCCGGACTGCGTGCCACCGCGAAGGTGACGTTCGATGATCTTGTCGTCGAGAGCGAGGTGATCAGCCGCGGACTCCGATCCTGTGTAGAAGCCACCACGAACCGCTGGACTCCACCCGGACTTGCCCGTGCGAGCACTAGTCCACCTGACCGCGTAGGCATCCTCTCGACCGATGAAGCGCGCCCTGAAGAGCGCGAGCTTCTCTGAGCTCGAGGACGCGGCGGTCACGCTCGGTCGCGCTCCATGGCGAACGGCCACCGGGATGCCGGCACTTCCGCGCCGCACCTGATCGCTTTCTAGCCGGACGAGCGCGGCGCGGGCCTGCGCCAGTTCGCTTTCGAGAGTGGTGATCCGCGAGCGCAGCGCGTTGATCTCGCCGTCAAACTCCTGCGATCCCACGCATATCAGGCTACTGACGAGACGGCGCCGCGCCTCCTGGCTCTCACCACGCGAGGCCCGCGTTGCCGTCTACGACTCGAAACGGTGGATCCAGAACTCGATGAGGAGCCCCGACCTCCCGTTGTCGAAGTCAGCGAGTGCCGTACGGTACCTGTCGAATTCCCGGGTGTTCCGATCGACGGCCACCTCCACGTAGGGCAGGTCGATGCGAACCAGCAGTTCGCTCATCAATGCCCGGACAGTGCGCCCATTGAAATCGGCGAACGGGTGGATGCGTAGGAACTCCCCTTCGGCGTATGCAAGCAGTTCAAGCTGGAGGTCGGGCGTTTCCGCGTTCGCAAGGCGTGCACGCACGTTGTCGGCGTAATCGCGCATGAGCATGGGGACGAGGAAGTTCTCGGGGGCAACATGATTGCCGATCTGCACGGGCTCGCGCCGCCACCGGCCGGCGATCTCGGGGAGAAGGTTGCCGATGATCTCCCGGTGGAAGCGTCGGATGAGATCGTCGTTGTATGGATGTCCCGTGAACTCGCCGCGTCCAATGCGCGTCAACAGCGAGGCAAGGTGCGGCGCGATCGCGTCCGCGAGTTGCGCGTAGTCAATATGGCCGTCGGCGGTGGCGAACCGACGGGTCAGACTTCCGTCTTCTTCGCCTGCTGGATCCACGCGTCCGAAACCGGCTCGTTCTCCATCGCCATGCTCGCGGCGACACGGTCGACCACTACGGAAAGCCGCGCCACACGTTTCTCGTCTTCGGTGAGAGCACGCCAACGCGACAGCGACTCTGCCGCTGACTGGCTGATCGAAACGGTGGGGCTCATGGCCCGGCCATTCTACTCCGGCACTTTGGGACTGCACCTTGCGCGCGCCTACGTTCCCCCGGCACATCGATGCCGCCCGGGGAAGTTCCCCTATGGTCAAATCATGGAAAGCACCGCATCGGAGCGGAGCGGCAACCCACTCCGCATGGGAATCGTCAGAGAGCCCGATGGCGAGACGCGTGTCGCCGCGACCCCGGACACCGCGGCGAAACTGGCCGGCCTCGGCTACACGGTCGTGGTCGAACGCGGGGCGGGAGCCGCGGCATCCTTTCCCGATGACGCGTACGAGGGCGCCGGCGCCGCGATCGTCGACACCGCCGAGGCGTGGTCGTGCAATGTCGTGCTGCGGATCAACCCGCCGACCTCCGCCGACATCGCCCGGTTGAAGGACGGCGCCACCATCGTCGGCATGCTGAGTCCCTCGCTTCGGCCCGAACTCCTGCAGTTGCTGGCTGTTCGCGACCTCACCGCCATCGCGATGGATACCGTTCCCCGCATCTCCCGCGCCCAGTCGATGGATGTGCTCAGCTCGATGTCCAATATCGCCGGCTATCGCGCCGTCGTCGAGGCGGCCCACGAGTTCGGCCGTTTCTTCACCGGGCAGGTGACAGCGGCGGGAAAGGTGCCGCCGGCGAAGGTGCTCGTGGCGGGCGCGGGTGTCGCAGGCCTCGCCGCGATCGGAGCGGCATCCAGCCTCGGCGCCGTGGTGCGGGCGACCGATCCGCGCCCCGAGGTCGCCGACCAGGTGCACTCGATCGGCGGCGAGTACCTGCCCGTCGACGTGGCCGTCGAGCAATCGACCGACGGGTACGCCAAGGCGACCAGCGAGGCGTACGACCGTCGGGCCGCCGAGATCTACTCGGAGCAGGCGGCGGAGGTGGATGTCATCATCACCACCGCGCTCATCCCCGGTCGTCCGGCTCCCCGGCTCATCACTGCCACGGACGTCGCCCGCATGAGACCGGGCAGTGTCATCGTCGACATGGCGGCGGCGCAGGGCGGGAACGTCGAGGGCTCCGTTCCCGGCAAGCGCGTCGTCACCGAGGGCGGGGTGATCATCCTCGGCTACACCGACCTCGCCGGACGGCTGCCCACCCAGGCATCCCAGCTCTACGGCACCAACCTGCTCAACCTGATCAAGCTCCTCACGCCGGGCAAGGACGGCCGCCTGGTCATCGACTTCGACGACGTCGTTCAGCGCGCGGTCACCGTGGTGCGCGACGGATCGATCACGTGGCCGCCTCCGCCGGTGGCTGTCGCGGCGGCTCCGAGCACGATGATGCCCAAGCCCGAGAAGGAGGCGCCAGAACCGAAACGAAGGACGTCGCCGCGCGCCCTGACAGGGCTGGTCGCACTGGGAATCGCGGCCCTCTTCGCGGTGTGCGCGTTCGCCCCTCCGCCGCTACCGCAGCACTTCCTCGTTCTCGTGCTCGCCGTGGTCGTCGGGTTCTACGTCATCGGTCACGTGGCGCACGCACTGCACACCCCGCTGATGAGCGTCACGAACGCGATCTCGGGCATCATCATCGTGGGCGCGATGGTTCAGATCATGGCGCCCTCCCCCGTGGTTCAGGCGATCGCCGCGGTCGCGGTGCTCGTCGCATCCATCAACGTGTTCGGCGGCTTCGCCGTCACCCGCCGCATGCTCGCCATGTTCACGAAGGCGGAAGACCGGTGAGCGCGGCAACCGCGATCGCCGACGCGGCTTACATCGTCGCGGCACTCCTCTTCATCATGAGCCTCGCCGGGCTCAGCAAGCACCAGACGTCGCGCCGCGGCGTCGTGTACGGGATCATCGGCATGACGATCGCCCTCGTGGCCACCGTCATCGTCGTGCTGACCGGTGCGTGGGGCTCGTCGTCCCTGCCGCTCGGCCTCACGTTCCTCGTGGTCGCGATCGTCATCGGTGCGGTCATCGGCCTGTGGCGGGCGCGCACCGTCGAGATGACGGGGATGCCTCAGCTCATCGCCCTGTTCCACAGCTTCGTCGGCGCGGCGGCAGTGCTCGTCGGCTGGAACGGCGCGATCGACACCAGAGGCATTCCGGCGGATCTCCTGGGCGTGCACCATGGCGAGGTCTTCATCGGGGTCTTCATCGGCGGCATCACCCTGACCGGGTCCGTCGTCGCGTTCCTCAAGCTCTCGGCACGCATCTCCTCGAGGCCGCTCATACTGCCCGGCAAGAACGCGCTGAACATCGGCGCCCTCGTCGTCTTCGTGGCGCTCACCGTCTGGTACATCGCCGCACCGCAGCTGTGGCTCCTGATCGTCGTCACGGCGCTCGCCCTGGCGCTCGGCTGGCACCTGGTCGCCTCGATCGGCGGCGGCGACATGCCCGTCGTCATCTCGATGCTGAACAGCTACTCCGGATGGGCCGCGGCAGCTGCCGGGTTCCTGCTGAACAACGACCTGCTGATCGTCACGGGTGCGCTCGTCGGCTCCTCCGGCGCCTACCTCTCCTACATCATGTGCAAGGCCATGAACCGCTCGTTCCTGTCCGTCATCGCGGGTGGCTTCGGGATCGAGGCACCGTCGAAGACGGATGCCGGCGGCGGCGAGCACCGGGAGATCGACGCGGCTGGAGCGGCGGCGATGCTGGAGGGCGCCTCGAGCGTGATCATCACGCCCGGGTACGGCATGGCCGTCGCCCAGGCGCAGTACCCGGTCGCCGAGCTCGCCCGTCGCCTGCGGGAGCAGGGTGTCGAGGTGAGGTTCGGCATCCACCCGGTCGCCGGACGCCTGCCGGGGCACATGAACGTGCTGCTCGCGGAGGCCCGGGTGCCGTACGACATCGTGCTGGAGATGGACGAGATCAACGACGACTTCGCCTCCACCTCGGTCGTGCTGGTGATCGGCGCGAACGACACGGTCAATCCGGCCGCCGCCGAGGACCCGGGAAGCCCGATCGCGGGGATGCCCGTGCTGCGGGTCTGGGAGGCGGAGAACGTCATCGTGTTCAAGCGGTCGATGGCGGCCGGATACGCGGGTGTGGACAACCCGTTGTTCTACCGCGACAACACGCAGATGCTGTTCGGCGACGCGAAGGAGCGGGTCGAAGACATCCTCAAGGTGCTGTCGAGCCAATCGGAGCCGGCCCAGCGCCAGGCCCGATGAACGGCCGCATCGAACAGGTCTCACCCGGCGGGCGGCGTCGGCTCCCCCAGCGACAGCATGAGCCGGTTCGCCCAGTTGAAGAATGCGGCACCGTGGATGACGTCGGCGATCGCGAGATCGTCCAGCCCGGCATCCCGCAGCTGCCGCACGTTCTCGGCGGTGAACTGGCCGGGCGTGCGGGTGAGTGCGACCGATGCGTCGATCGTCGCGCGCCACTGCGGGTCGTCCTGCGGGGCTGACGTGCCGTCGTCCAGAAGCCGCTGCACGTCGTCGGGTCGCTTCGACTTCTGCGAGGCGAACCGGGCGTGCACGGACGCGCAGAACAGACATCCGTTCGTGCGCGAGGCCGCGGCAGCGGAGAGCTCGCGCTGGGCGCGGGTGAGTCCGCCCTTCTCGTTGTAGAAGATGTCGTTGTCGGTGCGGGTACGGGCACCGAGGATGTCCGGGTCCCGCACGAGCAGCCGGAAGTACGGGCTGTTCGCGCGTCCCTTGTCGACAAGCCCGGCGTAGTGACGCTCGGTGAGAGCATCGACGGGCAGCGGTTCGAGCCACGCCTCCCAGCCGAGCTGGGCCTGGGTGAACGCGTTGGGACGTTCGAACGAGTGACGGATGACCTGCTCGGGCATCACAGCTCTCCCTTCAACACGGTGAGGCCCGCGACGACGCGGAGCTGGAAGTTCAGGAACGACACGAGCTGCGAGAGCGTCACGATGCCGGTGGTCGACCAGCCGGCGTCCAGGAGCGATTGCAGCGCGTCGGGCGTCGCGTCTCTCGGCCGGTACGTGAGCAGGTGGGTGTGTGTCAGCGCGGCCGCCAGCCGCGGACCGATCACTGCGGCGAGCTCGGCCGTGGGTTCCCAGTGCTCACCGGCGACGTTCTCGGCACTGAGCGGTCCTTCCGGATAGTCCCCGTACGGGCCGGTGGTGATGGCACCGGGCGCTGCCGCCTCGAGCGCCGCAAGCGTGTCCTGCGGGGCCGCCGCCAGAAGTTCCCGGTAGTGCAAAGCGGTGCCGCTCTGCGCAAGCGCGACCGCCCAATACGCGATCGCGAGCCTCTCCAGCTGCGAGACGTGCTCGAGCTCGTCCGAGGCGAACAGGGCGTCGTAGCTCGCCTGCGCGTTCCGCTTCGCCTCAGGACGTCGCAGCCGCAGCTCGAAGAGCGCGTCTCCGTCGCGGATGCCCACGAGTTCGTCGATGACGTCGGTGGCCATGGGGTTCCTCCTAGTGTTTCCAGCCGAGTTGAGGCGCGATCCGTTCGGCGATGAGCTCGAGCGAGCGGAGCACCACTTCGTGCGGCGGATCGACCGGATGCGCCTGCAGCACGATGTCGGTCGCGCGCGGCAGGATCGGGTCGTCCTTCAGCGTCGCCAGCACCTGCTCCGGAGTGCCGATGTGCAGGTCGAGGTAGGCGGCGAGCTCGGCATCGTCTGCCTCGGGTACGGTGACGCCCTGCGCACGGAGTGCCGGAAGCGAGCGTGCGATGCCCTGCGCGCGCCATTCTCGGGCATCCTCCTCGCTGTCGACCACGAGAACGGAGCGGGACGCCATCACGCGCGGCTCGACACCCGGCAACGCGGCGACGTAGCGGTCGACGATCTCGACCTGATCGGATGCCGACCCGCGGCCCGTGTACTCGCGTCGCGGCTGGGTGCGCGAGAGCATGAGTCCGTGCCCGGCCCCGCCGATCCGCTCGGCGCCCGTGGCGGAGAACGTCGCCTCCCACAGCGTGTCGGCGAGTTGCGGCGCAGGCGGATACAGGGCGCCGCCGTCGCTGGTCAGCACCTCGCCGGACAGCGCCCGCAGCAGGATCTGCTTGTGGTCGGCGTAGATGGCCGGCCGGTCCTCGGGAGTGTGCCCGAACGGTGGGAACGACGACGCCGTGCCGCCGGAGCCGATGCCGAGCTCGAACCGGCCGTCGGAGAGCAGCCACAGCACGGCGGCGTCCTCGGCCACGCGTAGCGGCGCCTCCAGCGGGAGCGTGACGATGCCGGTGGCGAGCACGATGCGAGAGGTCTGCGCCGCCGCCTGCGCGAGCAGCACGAACGGCGACGGCAGCCCGCCCTCGTCGCGATGGAAGTGGTGCTGCGCGACCCACGCCGTGTCGAACCCGAGCTCCTCGGCGCGCACGATCTGCGCAAGTGCGTTGCGGTAGCGCTCCACCGGTTCCACATCGTCGAGCAGCCGCGTGAAGTAGCCGAGCCTGGGGCTGGTGGTCATGACTGTCGTCCCTTTCCGAGGTAGGCCTCTTGGATCTGCGGGTCATCGAGCAGATCGCGCGCTTCGCCCTCCAGCACGATCGCACCGGTGGCCAGCACGTAGCCGCGCGACGCTATGGAGAGCGCGAGCTCCGCCTGTTGTTCGACGAAGAGCACCGCCACGCCGAGCTCCCTGTTGATGCGGGCGATCTCGTCCAGCACCTGGTCGACGAGCTTGGGCGAAAGCCCCATGGTGGGCTCGTCCATGCAGATCAGCCTGGGCCGGCTCATCAGGGCGCGCGCGAACGCCAGCATCTGCTGTTCTCCGCCGGAGAGGGTTCCCGCCTCCTGTCTGCGACGCTCGGCGAGTCGCGGGAAGTGCTCGCGCATCCGTTCCAGATCTTCGGCGATTCCCGCGCGGTCCGATCTCGTGTACGCACCGGTGAGCAGGTTCTCGTCGACCGTGAGCTGCGGGAAGACGCGGCGCGCCTCCGGCACTGAGGCGATTCCGGCTTTGATGCGCTGCCTGGTGGACGAACGCGTGATGTCGCGGCCGGCGAAGTGCACGGATCCCTTCTTCACCGGCGTCAGCCCGAGAATCGTCTTCATCGTCGTCGACTTGCCGCTGGCATTGCCGCCGAGCAGGGAGACGATCTCGCCCTCGCCGACCGTGATCGTGTTGCCGCGCAGCGCGTGGAACGGGCCGTAGTAGACGTGCACATCATCGAGTTCGAGCAGCGCGGTCATGCCAGCACCTCCCCGCCGAGCCCGCGACGCCGCCCCAGGTAGGCCTCGATCACCGCGGGATCGCTGCGCACCTCCTCCGGTCTGCCCTGCGCGATGATGCGGCCGCCGTCCATCACGATGATGCGGTCGGAGACGGTCATGACGAGGTCGAGCTTGTGCTCGACCAGCAGCATCGCCTGACCGGATGCCTTCAGCTCGAGCAGCTGTTCCAGCACCTCCGCGGTCTCCGACTGGTTCATCCCCGCGGTCGGCTCGTCGAGCACGAGCAGCTTGGGCTTCAGGGCCAGCGCCCGCGCGATCTCGGTGCGGCGCCGGTTGGCGTAGCTGAGCGTGTACGCCGGATCGTCGCGCCTGGGCCCCAGCCGCGCCTGGAACCGCTGGATCTCCTCCTCGATCGTCGCGTCGATCGCCTTGCGCTCCCTCCGCGATGCAGGTGTTCCCACGATCGCGATGAACAGCTCGGCCAGCAGCGGGATCCAGCGCAGCAGGAACACGTGCGAGAGCCTGCGGAACGGCCTGCTGGCCGTCAGCGTCGAGTGGATGCCCACCTCGATGTTGTCCGCCACGGAGAGCGTCGCGAACACCCGTCCGTTCTGGAAGGTGCGGCCGATGCCGTCCTCCGCGATCCGTGCGGTGTCCGCATGACCGATGTCACGGCCATCCAGGATGATCGTGCCCGCGTTCGCCCGGATCGTTCCGGTGACGAGGTTGAGCGTGGTGGTCTTGCCCGATCCGTTGGGGCCGATGATCGAGACCACCTCGTGCGGCGCGACCGTGAACGAGACGCCGTCGACCGCCTTCAGCCCGTCGAAATGCCGCTCCAGGCCGACCACCTGCAGCAGCTCCTCCGCCTCTGTGCTCACTCTTTCTGCGCGCACTCCTTCTGTGCTCACTCCTTCTGGGCTCACGAGTTCCTCACCAGGATTCCGCCAGGCCGGAACCTCACCACGAGGATCAGCACCAGCCCGTACACGACGATGCGCAGCTCGTCCGTGAAGCGCAGTGCCTCGAGCCCGCCGATCAGGATGAGCGAGCCCACCACGGCCCCGTACGGCAGGTTCACGCCGCCCAGGATCACGATCGTGACCACGACGAGCGACATCAGCATCGAGAAGATCGACGTGTCGATGTACGTGTACTGGTGCGCCAGGAGCGACCCGCCGATGCCGGCGAAGAACGCGGAGATCGCGAACGCCAGCGCCTTGTAGTCGCGCACCCGCACGCCCGAGGCGAGCGCCGCGACCTCATCCGCTCCGACCGACGAGATCACCCGTCCGAGGTGGGAACGACGGATGCGCCACATCACCAGCAGCGTCAGCACCAGCACGCCCAGGTCGATGAAGTAGAAGTCCTGCGCGGTGAACAGCACGGTGTCGCCGATCTTGGGCCACGGGATGCCCTGCACGCCGAGGGGCACGATCAGCTGGATGACCGCCACGATCACGATGCCGATACCGAGCGTCGCGATCGAGATGTAGTGCCCCTTCACGCCCCAGATGGGCGAGGCGAGTATCGACGCGATGAGGGCGGCGGCAAGGCCCGCCAGTGGCAGCGCCACCCAGAACGACACGTGCAGGTAGAGGGTGATCAGAGCGGAGGCGTACGCCCCGATGGCGATCGGTCCTGCCTGGCCGAGTGCCATCACCCCGGCCTGCCCTGCGGTGATCGTGAAGCCGGAGGCGATGATCGCGTAGACGAGCACCTGGGTGCCGGTGCTGAGCACGTAATCGTTCCCGATCAGCGGAACGATGACGGCGGCGACCGCGAGCGCCGCCGGCCAGACCCAGCGCGGAATCCGGAACGGCCTGCCCTTCCCCAGGAACGTGCCGGTCAGCGGTTCGCTGGAGATCAGCGGCACCTTGCCAAGCAGCCCGCCCGGCCGGATGATCAGCACCGCGATCAGGATGACGAACACGATGATCTGGTCGGCGCTTCCGCCGAAGAAGTAGATCCCGAACGACTCGAGGATGCCGAGCACGAATCCGCCGATCACGGCGCCGACCAGCGACCCGAGACCGCCGAGCGTCGCAGCGACGAACGCCGTCATGCCGGTCTCGAGCCCGGATGTCGGATCCGCGACTCCCACGTAGAGCGCGATGAAGATGCCCGCGAGCCCACCGAGGGCCGACGCGATCACGAACGAGAGGTTCTGCACCAGCGCGACGGGGATGCCCATCTGCAGGGCCGCCTCTTGGTCCTGCGCGGTCGCCCTGATGGCCCTGCCGACCTTGCCGTACTTGAGGAACAGCGACATCACGATCATGACGCCGGCCGTGATGCCGAGCATCACGACATCCGCGGTGCCGAACCGCATGTTGCCGACGTGCAGGTTGGATGTCTGCAGCACCTGCGGGAAGACGCGCGAGTTCGCGCCGAACGCGGCCTGCGACGTGTTGTCGAGGATCAGCGAGACCGCGTACGTCGAGAGCATCGCCGCCAGCGGCAGGAACTTCGCCAGCGGACGCACGACGGCGGCGTTGATGATCAGTCCGAGCGCCGCGCACACAACCAGCACGAGCGGGAGCGCCAGCCAGAACGACAGGCCGAGGCGGGCGACGAAGAACCACGTGAGCATGGCGCCCAGACCGAAGAACGAGAACTGGGCGAAGTTGACGACGTTCATGACGCCGAAGACGAGGGAGATGCCGACCGCTCCGAGGGCGTAGACGTTCCCTCGGAGCACGCCGGCGATCAGTGTGTCAAGCATGGGTGCGCAGGTCTAACGGCTCAGCCGTTGTAGACGACCCATTTGCCGCCCTTGAGAATCGTGGGCGTGAGCTGCGGCGACTGCACCCGACGGGTGGTCGGGTCGAACGTGATCTTTCCGTAGACGACGCTCGGAACATCCTTGACCTCTTTGAATCCCTTGAGGATCCCCTCCCGCGTGATGCCGCCCTTCTTGGCCGCAGCCACAGCGACGTTGAGCGCGTCGTACGCGCCTGCCTCGAAGCTCGTCACGTCGGTCTCGTTCGGATACTTCTTCTTGAACGCCGTCACGAAGCTCTTCACCGCTGGGTCGGTGCTCGTCTCCACGAACTGGGCCCCGTTGATGGCGCCCTCGGCAGCCGGTGTGCCGTCGAAGGACTCCTCGTCCTGGCCGCCGAAGAAGGTGCCCTTGTACCCGATCGCGCGCAGCTGCGTGACGATCTTGGAGGCATCCGGACCGTAGCCGATGTGCACGAAGGCCTGCGGGTTGCCCTTGACCGCCTTGATGAGCGACGGCTTGTAGTCGTCAGCGGTGTCGAGCACGGCCTCGGAGTCCGTGATCTTCAGACCGATCTTGTCGGCCTCCGACTTGAAGGCCTGGAAGGCGGGGATGCCCCAGTCCGCGGTGTTCAGGTAGCTCACGCCGACCGACTTGATGCCCCGCTTCTTGATGTAGTCGGCGGTCCACTTGTAGGTGTCACTCGTCGTGATCGACGTGGACCACTGGTACTCCGAGCCCTTCGCGGTGAAGTCGGGGTTCGAGTTGTTGAAGCCGTACTGCAGCAGCTTGCCCGCCGTGTAGATCGGGGAGGCGGGTATGGATGCCGCCGACGAGTAGTCGCCGAACACCAGCACCACGCTGCTGTCGCCCACGAACTTCTGGGCGACCGGCACCGACTGCTTGGGGTCGGACTGCGAGTCCTCGTACTTCAGCGCAACCGGGTGGCCGTTGATGCCGCCCTTCGCGTTCACCTGCTCGACGGCGAGGTCGAACGCCTCCTTGAACTGCTGTCCGTACTGCGCGTACTGGCCGGTCTCGGCCGCGGAGACCCCGAAGTAGACGGTGCTCTTCTTGCCCGAGCCGCTCGTCGACGACGCATCCGCTGCACCACTGCACGCGGCGAGACCGAGCGCCATGAACCCGGCGACGGAGACGACGGCTGCGCGTTGAAGGAGCTTCTTCATGGGACTTCCTCTTCGTGTCGGGTGGCGCGTGCACAGGCATCCGGTCTCCCGCACTGCTGGTCGAGCTTGTCGAAACGAGGTTCACGTCGCGTCCCGGTTTCGACAGGCTCAACCCTCGGGGAGCCGACGCGACGATGCGTGGATGGTTCGGCGACCTTGCGGGCGCCTACAGGTGACGCCACACTATGGCCGTCGGGGCGCGCGACCCGCGCGACCGGTAACAGACGGGAACCGAAGGCAACACGGCGTCACGAGGGAAGAAATTCCTGGCGCCGCCGGTTGCAGCATGCTTGCGCTTTTCCTACAGGACGAGCTCCCAGTCCTGTCCGACGAGGTCGGCGCCGAAATTGTGATGCGGTTTCTCGGCGACGAGCTGGAAGCCGGCGCGCTGATAGATGTGCCGAGCAGACTCGAGCACCGAGTTGGTCCAGAGGACTGTCTTGCGGTAGTCGGAGCGGCGGGCGAAGTCGAGGCAGGCATCCACGAGCGCGCTCCCGGCACCGCGCCCGCGGCCGTCGGGCGTGACGAGCAGCAGGCGCAGCCGGGCGACGTCCTGCCCCGCGTCGACGCACATCACGCAGCCGATGCGGCGGCCGTCGACCTCGGCGATCCAGGCACGTTGTCGTTCGGAGCCGGCGCCCTCGGCGAAGTCGGCGACGATGCGAGCAACCAGCGTCTCGTAGTCGGTGCTCCAGCCGAACTGCTGGGCATACACCTCGGCGTTCGCCATGACCATCCATCCGAGGTCGCCGGGCCGGTCGGCGGTCCGCACTGTGACATCCATGTCATCCTCCGCGAAGAACTCACTGGAACAGTCGTTCCAGTGGCGATACTATCGCGACATGCCCGAAGTGAGAACGGATGCCTCGCCACGTCGCCACGAGCTCGCCCGGCGCGGGTATGAGTACGTCTCCGAGCACGGTCTCGCCGACCTGTCCCTGCGGCCGCTCGCCGACGCGATCGGTACGAGCGCCGGCGTGCTGATGTTCCTGTTCGGCAGCAAGGACGGCGTCGTGCGGGCCATCCTGGCCGAGGCACGCGCGGATGAGCTCACCATGCTCGACGAGGTGCGTCGCTCGTCCTCTCACGCCGACCTCGCAACGGTCGCCGGGAAGGTGTGGGCCTGGCTCGCCGCACCCGAGCATCGCCGACTGCTGAACCTCTGGGTCGAAGCGTACGGGCGATCGTTGATCGCGCAGGACGGCCCATTGGCCGGCTTCGCCGCCGAGACCGTGCACGACTGGCTCGTACTCTTCGATGCGTTCGGCGACGGCACCGACGACGCGAAGATGCGCTCGAGGGCCGTGCTCGCCGTGCTGCGCGGCTGCATGCTCGACCTGCTCGCGACCGGGGAGCGGGTACGCGTGGACGCTGCGTTCACGTCGGCCCTCGCCGGCACGGCCTCGCCGTCATCCCCGTCGAGTACGGTTGCCTGAAACACCGACTATGGAGGATGTATGGGGTACGCCGTCGACTTTGTGAACGTGTCGACCACGGGACTCGAGTCGTCCCCCGTGGCCGAAGCGCTTGCAGGCCTGCGCGCCAATGAGGCGCGCTACTTCAAGAACAAGTACGACCACACGTTCACCGTCGTTCCGGCCGACGAGGCGACGGGAGCGCTCGATCGGGTGAAGCGCATCCTGTTCGAGGAGCGAGGTATCGTCATCGCTTCGCGTCCGCTCGAGGTGACGGAGTTCGAGGTGGACGACATCCGCATGACGTACGTGTTCTACGAGTCCGGGCTCTCCATCAACGTGATGTACACACTCGATGACGGCGGAAAGCGGGCCGTGGGTTTCAAGCTCGCCGAGGGCATGGAGGTGCCGGAAGAACTGGCGTCGAACTTCAAGTTCGCCCGGCAGAAGTCGCGGCTGGCCGGCGTCATCCGCGGGTCCTACTTCGTCATCAAGGGCGCTTACTGAGCGCTCGGGCCGGAGTCTCGCTCACCGTTCAGCCCAGGGCTGTGTGGCCGTGGCGAGAGGGGAACCGGCCTCGATCGCACGGCGGATCTCGAGCTGCAGGTACTGGTCCTGGCACGCCTCGGCGACGCTGTACACGGGGGCGCCCCCGCCTGCGTAGGCAGCCATCCCGTCGAGAAGCGCCGCGATGCTCAGCTCGTCGTCCGCCAACCGAGCCGGGCGATATCGGTTGTCGTAGAGGATGCCTCCCTCGAAGGCGTACGACCGCAGGAACTTCCCCTCGTGGTTCCCGGCACCACCCGCCTCGACGCGTTCGATGCGGCTCTTCACCGGTGTGAACCCATCCCGGAGGTGGCGTACTGTCTCGTCTCTGAGCTCGCCGCGGGATCCGCGCACCTGAACCGAAGGTGTGCGGATCCACGACCGGTACTGCTGGTCGTGGAACTCGTAGGCACCGTGCGCTCCACCGTCGAACTCGAGCCACGCCGAGGTGCGGATGCCGTCGACGAGACGGTCCTCGAGCGGATCGCCCTGCCGGCTCGGCCCGTCTTGCAGGCGTTCGGAGAATCGGCGGGCGGTGATGCGCGCATTCTGGAACTCGATGCCGAGAAACCGCCGCAGCACGCTCATGCCGTGATAATCATGCGCGATCGAGACGGATGCCTCCGACACCTCGCCCACCACGCCTCTCCGAACCACTTCGAGTTGCGCCGAGACCAAGGGCTCGAGGTGGTACTGCTCCGCGACCTGGATGCGTGCACCTTCGCGAACCGCGTCGACGAGTGCGAGGCAGGACGGCAGGTCGGGCGCCACCGGCGTCTCCGTGAGAACTGCGTGGCCTGCTCCGGTCAGGGCGAGGATGATATCGGTCGACACGGACGGGCTGACCGCCACGACGACGAAGCCGGGCCTGCCGCGGTCGAGGTCGTCGATCGAGTCGACGGTGTCCACCGACCACCGATCGCGGATCTCTTCGCGATTCTCGGGCCTGCGCGCCATGACGGCGGTGACTCTGAACCGCTCGGGCAGCGCATCCGCCACCCGCAGGAACGCCTCTGCCCGGTACCCGCCTCCTACGATCGCGAGGGTCGCCGGCTCCGTGGGTGTACGCATCGTGGTCATGTCCCATGGATACCCGACGTGCCGCGGATCCACCTCCGGCCCAACCCTCAGAGCGGAGATCCGGCGCCGCCCAGCTCTGCAAGCCTGGTCCAGACCCGCTCGGCGATGTCGGGTCCCGGATCCACCGTGCGTGGGTCTGGCGCCACGCGCACGGGCTTGCCCCGCATGCCCTCCGCGGGCGCGTAGTACTCGCCGCCCTGAGCATCGGGGTCCGTCAGCGCGCGAACGCCGGACCAGGCTGCGGCGTCCTTTCCCTGGGCCCACGGAGTATAGGGATTGCGCCGGTATCGCACGGTCTCATCGCGTACGCCCGGCCTGCGGGGCGTCTTCGCATCCACACCCACACCTGGACGCGTCACAATCGAGTCCAGTGGAAGCCCTGCCGCTCGAAGGCGGCGGTCGAGCTCGAACGCGAACACCTCGGTGGCCGTCTTCGCCTTCACATACGCACCGATCCCGGTGCGCGGTGTGTGCTCGACGTCGGCGACGCTCGTGGGGAACCGCTGAACGTAGCCCGTCGAGGCGTGGACGATGCGACGGTGCCCATCTATTCCCTGACCGAGAAGAAACGGCATCAACATCGCGATGAGCGCGACGTTGGCCACGGTGTGAGCGCCGAGCATGAGCGGCAGGCCATCCTCGGTGAGCGCGCGACGCGAGAACTCCATGGGACCGCCATTGAGAAAGATTCCGTCCAGACGAGGAAGTTCCGCGAGCCGGTCGGCCGCTGAGGCGACCGACGCAAGCGACGTGAGATCAATCCGAACGTGGTGCGTGATTGCGCCGGGCGCCTGCTGGAGGATGGCTTCGCTCGCCTGCTGAAGTTTCGTCTGCGCGCGGGAGGCGAGCACCACTTCAGCGCCGGCCGTCGCGAGCTGCTCGGCAGCGAAGTAGCCGATTCCGCCGGTGGCGCCGGTCACGGCGTAGACGCGGCCGCTCAGATCGGGCAGTCGCTGTGGATCCCAGTTCATCTGCTCTCCTCCAAAGCGGATAGGTTGTCCGCTTACTCTAGTGCAACCGGACAAGCTATCCGTTTTGTTACGATGAGCGGATGCCCGCCCTGAGAGCCGATGCGGCGCGCTCCCGCGCTCGGATCCTCGACGCCGCGCGCGCTCGTGCACCCGAAAGCATCCGGCTCAATGACATCGCGCGAGACACTGGTCTCGGAGTCGGGACCGTGTATCGCCATTTCCCGACCGTCACGTCGCTTCTCGAAGCGCTCAACCTGGACGCGCTGAAAGAACTGGTCGAGATCGCCCGCGACGCCGCCGAGGGTCCCTCTGCCGGGTCGGCATTCGCAAGCCTCGTCAAGCGAGGCGCCGAAATGCAGATCTCCTGCGACGGCCTGCAGACAGTGCTCATCGCTGACGATGTCTCACCCGAATTCCGCGTGTTGCGAGAAGAGCTCGTTCGCCTCACCGATGTCGCTCTCGAAGCGGCCATTCGGGAGGGCCGGATCAGACCCGAAATCTCGATCGGACACGTCCAGCGGCTCGTGTGCGGTCTCGAGCATGCCGTGCGTCTGGGTAACGGCCGGGATCAGGAGCTTCTGATCGACGTCATGATCGCCGGCCTCAGCCCACGAACGCCCTGAAACGGCACTCGAGCGGGGCATCGATGCGGAGGACCCCGGCCACGGGTCTCGCGCATGTCGCCGGTCTTGCGTCGCAGCCTCCTGGCATCCGGGACTGGATGCACCGGCAGACCAGAACGCCGAGAGTTCGCGAAACGTAATCCCAGGCGAGAAAACCGCTTCTCGCCTGGGCTTTTCTGTCGGGATGACAGGATTTGAACCTGCGACCCCCTGACCCCCAGTCAGGTGCGCTACCAAGCTGCGCCACATCCCGTAGCCGTCCGCGAACGGCCTTGGACAGTTTACAGGGTGCGGAGACGGCGACCGCACCAACTCCTGGGACCCGCGATAGCGGCATGTCGGGGGCGCGCGATAGCTTGACCGCATGGCGACGAAGGTGCGCGACGACGCGGTGACAGACATCCGAGTAGAGCCGGTAGGCGACGTGCCGTGGAGCGACGTGCGTACCGTGTTCGGCATCCGCGGAGACCCGGCCACCTGCTGGTGCCAGTTCTTCAAGCTGTCGAACGCGCAGTGGCGCGAGACGGATGTCCCCACTCTCGAGTCCGCGCTGTGTGAGCAGGTGAGACGAGAACCCGGACCTGGCCTGATCGCTTACGTGGGCGATGAGCCAGCAGGCTGGGTCGCAGTGGAACCACGATCGACCTATCCGCGGCTTCGCACGAGCCGTATCGTTGCGCAGGGTCGGCCAGCGCAGCAGCACGACGACTCGAGCGTGTGGTCGATCACGTGCTTCGTCGTGCGGGTCGGATTCCGCAGGCGAGGCGTGGCATCCGCACTGCTCACAGCGGCGGTGGAGCATGCGCGAGTATCCGGCGCACGGATCGTCGAGGCTTATCCCGTCGACACCGATGAACGCACGGCGTCGTCGGCCGAGCTGTTCCACGGCGTGCTCTCCGTGTTTATCGGCGCAGGATTCGACATCGTCTCCCGGCCGCAGCCGAGCCGCGCCGTCGTGAGCCTCACCCTCTGAGTCCGGCCCGCACGACCTCAGCGTGCGGGACCTGCGCCGCCCTAGTCTTATCTGCATGAGCGCAGACGAGGGACGCCTTCGGTTCGAGCATGAGGCGATCCATAGCGCGGCCGAGCTGTTCGATGCGGGCAAGGCTGCCCGCGGCAAGCTTCCGCGCTCGGGACATGCGGAATACAAGCCGGCCAAAGGCCGCGATCCGGTGGGCATCCTGCGCAAGCAGCACGAGCAGCGCGTGTCCGAGTTGGTCCCGTTGCGCCTGGAGCGGATGACGGCCAGCCCTTTCGCGTTCTACCGGGGCTCGGCAGCGATCCAGGCCGCGGACCTGCGCGATGCGCCTCGCACGGGCGTCGATGTCACGATCTGCGGTGACGCGCACCTCGCGAACTTCGGCATCTACGCTTCGCCCGAACGCTCACTCGTCTTCGATCTGAACGACTTCGACGAGTCCGCGTACGGACCGTGGGAGTGGGACGTGAAGCGGTTCGTCACCAGCGTCGTGGTCGCCGCCCGGCAGCGTGGATTCAAGGAGTCCAAGGTGCAGACCGCCGCGCTCGAAGCCGCCGCGAGCTACCGCATCGCAATGCGGCAGATCACGCAGCTGAGTGTGCTGGAGCGGTACTACATCCGAGCCGACGTGCACAGGGGCCAGCGGCATTCGAGTTCTCAGAAGGTGCTCGATCACGCGATCGAGGCCGCATCCCGTCGCACGTCCGCGCGAGTGGTGCGCAAGATCACGAAGCGAGCCGACGACGGCTCGACGATGATCGCCGAGAATCCGCCGGTGCTGTCGCACGTGCCGGAGACGACGGAGAAACGCATCCTGGGCATCGTCAAGCGCTACCTCGCAACGGTGC
The DNA here is from genome assembly GCF_054780115.1 of Humibacter ginsengiterrae. Taxonomy (NCBI): domain Bacteria; kingdom Bacillati; phylum Actinomycetota; class Actinomycetes; order Micrococcales; family Microbacteriaceae; genus Humibacter; species Humibacter ginsengiterrae. Next base: position 26,005 of record NZ_BAAGWY010000005.1, on the reverse strand, counting down.
CCTCCGACATCGCGGTGCTGCTCTCTCAGTACGTGCCTACGGATGCCGTGCGTCGCGTCGTCGGCGTCGGCAGCGTCGGCAGCCGCTGCTACATCATCGTTCTGTCTGGTCCCGCCGGCGAGTCGCTGGTGCTGCAGGTGAAAGAAGCCGTGGAGTCCGTCGCGGTCGAGTTCGGCGGCGCCAAGGCGGGAAGGGCGCCGGTCTTCGGTGACCGGGTCGAGCCCGACGAGCACGGGCACCGCGTCGTCGCGAACCAGCACGTGCTGCAGGCGGTCAGCGACCCGTTCCTCGGCTGGGTCAAGTACGACGGGCACGCGTTCTACATCCGGCAGTTCCGCGACCAGAACGTCTCCATCGACACCGAGACGCTCGACTTCCGGCCGTTCACCGACTACGTGGATGCCTGCGGCACGGTGCTCGCGCGCGCCCACGCCCAATCCCCTGCCGCCCCGTTCATCGCGGGATACCTCGGCGGCGGCACCCCGTTCGATTCCGCCGTCGCGGAGTGGGCATCCGCCTACGCGGACCAGTCGGTCGAGGACTACCAGGCACTGCGCAAGGCCGTGAAGAAGGGGGAGATCTGACCATGAGCGCGAGATTCGTGTACTGGATGAACGTCTCGCTCGACCTCTACATCGAGCACCAGGCCGGCGACCACTCCGATCTGGACGGCCCGGACTGGGTTCGCATCGGGGAGCCGCTCCATCGCGAATTCAACCGGCGTGCTCAAGGGATGTCGATGTTCGTCGAGGGACGCATCGTCTACGAGATGATGGACCCCTTCTGGCCGGATGCCCGCACCAACGAGTCGCTTCCCGCCTACCTGCGCGAGTACGGCGAGATCTGGACCTCGATGCCCAAGGTGCTCGTCTCGCGCACCCGCACGACAGCATCCCACAACACGCGCATCATCGGGGGAGACGACGCGATCGACCAGCTGGCCGCGCTACGGCAGAGTGCCGAGGGCGACATCGGCGTCGGCGGCGCGACGCTTGCCACGCAGTTGCTGCGCGCCGGGCTGATCGACGAGCTGATGCTGTTCACGCATCCGACCATCCTCGGCGCGGGGCGACCGCTGTTCGACGACCCGCACCCTCGCGTCGATCTCGACCTGCTCGAGCAGCAGACGTACGACCAGGGCGTCACGCTGCATCGCTACGCCGTGCGCGGGGCGAACTGAGCGATGCGCCACCACCGCAACAAGTGAGACTAGCTGCATGCGCCGACCCTGAGCGCATGGCGCCCGGTCTCAGCGCATACGGCTAGTCTCGCGAAGAACTAGCGCCGCCGCTTCTCGCGAACACGCATATTCAGCACTATCGGGGTGCCCTCGAAGCCGTAGATTTCGCGCAGTCGGCGCTGGATGTACCTCCGGTAGCCGGGGTCGAGGAACCCGGTCGTGAACAGCACGAAGGTCGGCGGCCGGCTCGAGGCCTGCGTTCCGAACAGGATGCGAGGCTGTTTGCCTCCGCGCACCGGGTGCGGATGCGCCGCCGTCAGCTCGGCGAGGAACGCGTTGAACTTGCCGGTGGGGATGCGCGTGTCCCACGACTCCAGCGCCGTCTCGAGCGCGGGGACCAGCTTCTCCAGATGCCGTCCGGTGCGTGCAGAGATGTTCACCCGGGGTGCCCACGACACGTGCGCGAGGTCCTGCTCGATCTCGCGCTCCAGGTAGCGGCGCCGGTCGTCGTCGAGCAGGTCCCACTTGTTGTATGCGAGCACGAGCGCGCGCCCGCTCTCCAGAACGAGGTCGATGATGCGAACATCCTGCTCGCTGATCGGCTCGCTCACATCGAGCACGACGACGGCGACCTCGGCCTTCTCCAGCGCCGTGCTCGTGCGCAGCGACGCATAGAAGTCGGCGCCCTGCTGCAGGTGAACGCGGCGACGGATGCCCGCGGTGTCGACGAAGCGCCACACGCGTCCGCCGAGCTCGATCTGCTCGTCCACCGGGTCGCGGGTGGTGCCGGCGAGGTCGTTGACGACCACGCGCTCCTCCCCCGCCGCCTTGTTCAGCAGGCTCGACTTGCCCACGTTGGGCCGCCCGACGATGGCGACGCGACGCGGACCACCGATCTCGCGCTGCGCGAAGGCGGATTCTGTGGGCAGCACCTTCAGCACCTCGTCGAGCAGGTCGGCGACTCCCCTGCCGTGCAGTGCGCTGACCGGATGCGGCTCCCCCAGCCCCAGCGACCACAGCTCGGTCGCCTGCGGCTCGTGGCGGGCGTCATCCACCTTGTTCGCGACGAGGAACACGGGCTTCTTCGACTTGCGCAGCAACCGAACGACATGCTCGTCGGTGGATGTTGCACCCACGTTCGCGTCGACCACGAACATCACCACGTCTGCGAGGTCGATCGCGACCTCGGCCTGCGCAGCGACCGAGGCGTCGATGCCCTTCGCGTCGGGCTCCCATCCGCCGGTGTCGACCACACTGAAACGGCGGTCGTTCCATTCCGCCTGGTACGTGACGCGGTCCCGCGTCACACCGGGCACGTCCTCGACGACGGCCTCGCGACGGCCGAGAATGCGGTTCACGAGCGCGGACTTGCCCACGTTCGGGCGCCCGACGATCGCGACGACCGGCAGCGCGGGCAGGTACTGGATCTCGTCCGGGTTCTCGGTGACGGCATCCAGCACGTCAAGGTCGGCGTCGTCGAGCTCGTAGTCCTCGAGACCGGCCCGCAGAGCGTTGGCTCGCTGGTGGGCGAGGTCGTCGTCCACGTTCGCCAGACGTTCGACGAGGTCGTCGGGACCCGCCTCGAAGTCGTCGGCGGCGCGTTCGGTGGGGTGGGCGTCAGACATCCGTTCCTCCTCGGGACGGGGCGGCCCCGCGCGCGTCTGCGGCGCGCGCGGCCTGGATCACGTCGATCACGGCGTCGACGGTCTCATCGAAATCCAAGTCGGTGGAATCCACCGTGGTCACACCCTCTGCCGCGGTCATGAAGTCGACCACCTGCAGGTCTGCGTGGTCGCGGGCGTGCAGCTGCGCCGCTACATCCGCTGCGGCGTGCCCGTCGAGTTCGCCTGCCCGGCGGGCCGCGCGCACCTCGGGCGCCGCGGTCAGCAGGATGCGCACCGGGGCGTCGGGCGCCACCACCGTCGTGATGTCGCGGCCCTCGGCGACGATCCCCTCGTGGTCCGTGCCTGCCAGCAGTCCTCGGAACAGTTCGTTCAGCCGCAGCCGCACCTCCGGGATGCGCGCCACGGCGCTCACCCGCGCCGAAACCTCGGGATCGCGGATGTCTGTGGTGACGTCGGTCCCACCCACGAAGACCCGGAGGCGGCCGGGTTCCGTGTCGATGCGGTAGTCGAAGTCGGCGATGGCGTCGACCACGGCGCCCATGTCGGTCACGTCGATGCCGCGTCGCATCGCGAACCAGGTCAGCGCGCGGTAGGCCGCGCCGGTATCGAGGAACGCGAAGCCGAGGCGGGAAGCGGCGGCCTTGCTCACGCTGGACTTGCCGCTGCCCGCGGGCCCGTCCACGGCGACGACGATGGGAGTGGGCTCGGTCATCCGGCGGTCCTCCATCCTCGTGCCGAGAGGTCTTCGATCGCTCGGGTCTTCACCTCGGGCAGCACCGCGATCTCGGCCAGGCCGATCTGCGCGCCGGGCGAGTGCTCCAGCCGCAAGTCTTCGATGTTGACCCCTATCTCGCCCAGCTCGGTGAACAACCGCCCGAGCTCGCCCGGCCGGTCGTCGACCATGACGACGATGCCCGCGTAGCGGCGATCCTGCCCGTGCTTGCCGGGAAGCCCGGCCACCCCGGCGTTGCCGGCGGCGAGATCCTGCGCGATCGCGCGGCGGGCACCGGATGCCTCGACATCCGCCAGTGCGCTCATAACGGCGTCGAGATCGTCGCGGTACGCCCGCAGGATGTCTACCACGGCGGGCGCATTGGCCGACAGGATCTGCACCCACAGTTCGGGGTCGCTGGAGGCGATGCGGGTCACGTCGCGCACGCCCTGCCCGGCGAGCGCCAGAGCGGACGACGGCGCACCGTCCAACCGTTTGGCCATCAGCGACGACACCACCTGCGGTGCGTGCGATACGAGTGCCACCGCCGCGTCGTGCTCGTCCGCAGGCAGCGTGACGGGTGTCGCGTCCAGGTCGAGGATGAGGTGCTCGATCGCCACGACGCGCTCTCGAGGCACCTCCGGTCGCGGGCACACCACCCACGGCCGTCCGATGAAAAGGTCCGCGCGGGCGGCGATCGCCCCGCCGCGCTCCCGGCCGGCGAGCGGGTGTGAGCCGACGTACCGGCTCAAGTCGACGGGGCCGAGTTCGGTGCCGAGCTGTTCGAGCTCGGCGAGCAGCGCGCCTTTCACGCTGGCGACATCCGTCACCGTGGCATCCGGGAACGCCGCGAGCTCGGCTGCGACGACGGATGCCGTGGCATCCGGCGGCACCGCCACGACGATCACCGACGGGTCATCGCCCTCGTGCGGCAACCGACCCGCACCGTAGTCGACGGCGAGGCTCAGCCCGGCGCGAGAGGCATCCGCCAGGATGACGTCGACACCGCGCGCCCGCAGGCCCAGCCCGATCGATGCCCCGAGCAGCCCGGCCCCCACGACGCGCACGCTGCCGTCGAGGCGCGCGACAGGGTTCTGATTCACGTTCGCTCCGATTTCGACCTGGCAAGAGTGAGCACCTGGCCGAGCTCGATTTTAGTCAACTCGCGGGTGCCGCCAGACCGCAGGCTGCCCAGCTTCAGCGGCCCGAACTGGCGTCGCACGAGAGCGGTGACAGGATGCCCGACCGCGTCGAGCATGCGCCGCACGATCCGGTTGCGCCCGGAGTGCAGCGTCACCTCCACGATGCTCTGCCCGCCGGATGCCTGCACCAGCCGCGCCTTGTCCGCCGCGATCGGACCGTCGTCGAGCTCGATCCCGCGCATGAGCTTCGCCATCGTGGCCGGCATCACGCTCCCCCGCACGGTCGCGATGTAGGTCTTGGTGACGCCGAACGACGGATGCGCGAGCACGTTCGCCACCTCGCCGTCGTTGGTCAGCAGCAGCAGGCCGCTGGTGTCGGCATCCAGCCGGCCCACGTTGAAGAGCCGCACCTCGTACCGGTCGGCGAACTGCGTCAGGTCGGGACGGCCACGGTCATCGCGCATCGAACTGACCACGCCGGTCGGCTTGTTCAACATGACGTAGTGCTTGGAGGCATCCAGCTGCACGGCGATGCCGTCCACCTCCAGTCGATCCACGGCGACGTCGATGCGGCTGCCGAGTTCGCGCACGACCTCGCCGTTCACGCGCACCCGGCCCTCGATGATGAGCTGCTCGCTCACCCTGCGCGATGCCACACCGGCCGCCGCCATCACCTTCTGCAGACGCTCCCCCGGCTCGGAACCGATGTCTGCGCGATCGGCGCCGTTGCCGGCATCCGGTTTCTCGGCCGGCCCGCGGCCGGCTCTGTCAGCGCACATCGCCCTCGAACCCTTCCGCACCATCGGCGAGCAGAGGCGAGATGAGCGGGAGCTCCTCGATCGAGTTGATGCCCAGCTGCTGCAACAGCAGGTCGGTCGTGCCGTAGTTGATCGCACCGGTCTCGGCGTCCGTGAACAGCTCCGTGATGAGCCCGCGGGACAGCAGTGTGCGCACGACGGAGTCGACGTTCACGGCACGGATGGACGCGATAGCGCCCCGGGTGATCGGCTGGCGGTAGGCGACCACGGCGAGGGTCTCCAGCGCCGCCTGGGACAGCTTGGCGGGCGCCTGCTCGCTGACGAAGTCGGTCACGAGGCTGTCGTACTCGGCGCGCACGTAGAGCCGCCAGCCGCCTCCGACCTCGCGCAGCTCGAAGCCGCGGACCGGTCCACCGGTCTCGCCGTCGAAGTCGGCGACGAGCCCGTCGATCGCCTGCCGCACGGCGGCGACGGGCGCGCCGACCGCAGTCGCCAGGGTCACCAGCGGGAGCGGCTCGTCCGCGACCATGAGCACGGCCTCGATGGCCCTCGGCACGTCGTACGCATGCTTCTCCTCGTGCGGGGGTTCTGCCTGCTCCGTCGATTCCGGCGGCGGTTGCAGGTCGAAGGACTGCGCGTCATCATCCATAGTCGGCTCCCAGGTTCGCCAGATTCTCGTCGGACCAGGCATCCGCCACCCATCTGATGGTCAGTTCGCCCAGGGGTTCCAGTTGCTCGAACGCCACCGCCGCGAACCGGTACAGTTCCAGAACGGCCACGAACCGTGCGACGATCACGCCTTTGCGCTCGGCCCCGGCGATCAGCTCGCGGAACGTGTGCGGCGTGCCGCGCCTCAGCTGCGCCACGACGAGCGCAGCCTGCTCGCGCACGCTCACGAGAGGCGCGTGCAGATGATCGAGCTCGACCACGGGGATCGCCTTCGGCGCGAACGCGAGCTCGGCTATGGCCGCGAAGTCGTCGACGCTGAGCGTCCACTGCAGCTCCGGTTCGCGTGATCGATACTTCTCTTCCAGGCGCACGGAGCGTGGATGCCTGGCCCACTCCGCCTCAAGACGCTGCGCGAACCAGGTGGAGGCCTCCTTGAAGGCGCGGTACTGCAGCAACCTGGCGAACAGCAGATCGCGCGCTTCGAGCAGGGCGACATCCTCGGCGTCGACGAGTTCTCCCTGCGGCAGAAGGCCTGCGACCTTCAGGTCGAGGAGCGTGGCGGCCACCACGAGGAACTCGCTGGCCTGGTCGAGCTCATCTGCGGTGTCGATGTTTTTGAGGTACGCGATGAACTCGTCGGTCACCTTGCTCAGCGCGACCTCGGTGATGTCCAGTTCGTGCCGCCCGATGAGGCTCAGCAGCAGGTCGAACGGACCCTCGAACACCTCGAGTGCGACACGGAACGACGGTGCACCCGCTGCACCCTCGACGACGTCGCTCTCGACGGCATCCTGTGCGTCGTGCTGCGCCGACGGCTCAGGCGGCGGCGCCACGGAAGACCAGTTCCCGCGCCAGCTGACGGTAGGCGTCGGCTGCCTGGTGCTCAGGCGCGAACTGGGTGATCGGCGTGGCCGCGACGCTTGCGTCGGGGAACTTCACCGTGCGGCTGATCACGGTCTCGAGCACCTTGTCGCCGAACGCGTCGACCACTCGTTCGAGGACCTCGCGCGAGTGCAGCGTGCGGGCGTCGTACATCGTCGCCAGGATGCCGTCGAGCTCAAGAGCGGGATTGAGGCGCTCGCGCACCTTGTCGATCGTCTCGATGAGCAGAGCGACACCGCGCAGCGCGAAGTACTCGCACTCCAGCGGGATGAGCACCCCGTGGCTGGCGGTGAGCGCGTTGACGGTGAGGATGCCCAGCGACGGCTGGCAGTCGATCAGCACGACGTCGTAGTCTCCCGCGACCTTGCGCAGCACGCGGGCGAGGGCCTGCTCACGGGCGACCTCGTTCACGAGGTGCACCTCGGCCGCCGAGAGATCGATGTTCGCCGGGATGACGTCGAGTCCCGGCGTCGCCGTGTGCTGGATGGCCTCGGCCGGGTCGTGGGCGGTGGAGAGCAGCAGGTCGTAGATGGTGACGGCCTCGTGGGTGGCGACGCCGAGCCCAGCCGACAGCGCACCCTGCGGGTCGAAGTCGATCGCCAGCACCTTGCGCCCGTATTCGGCGAGCGCCGCGCCGAGGTTGATGCTCGAGGTGGTCTTGCCCACGCCGCCCTTCTGGTTGCACAGGGCGATGACCCGGGCGGGCCCGTGCTCGGTGAGCGCCGGAGGGATCGGGAACTGGCGCAGCGGACGTCCCGTCGGGCCCAGCGTTTCGACGGCGGTGCCGCCGAGGCCCGGCAGTTCCTGCTCGTCGGCTGGAATACGCGCCACGACTTCTCCGCTCGGCTCTGCTTGACTCTGGCTCAAGGATTCGCGATCGAGTCTATCGAGCATCGGGATGGTGAACAGTCCGGAACGCCGCCGTTCCGCAGGCGCAGCACCGGATCCGCACCGCGGAGTCGGGTTCCCAGCGCCGGCGACCGCCGCCGATGCTGTGCAATCCCTGAGCGGGCTCGCACCCTTGAGCGGCCCGCCTCAAGCGCGTGGACGAAAGCTGTTGCTACCTTGGCCCGCATGAACGGCAGGCGACGCATGTGGACCACTGCTGCGTCCGCTCTTGCGATGCTGCTCGCCGGCCTGACCGCGGGCGTCGTTCCGGTGCCTCCTCCGGCGCAATACGCCCGCGCACAGACATCCGAAAGCACCGGAAGCCTGCCTTCCCAGAACGGCAAGGTGCTCAGCTTCACGCTCCCCTATCTCGCGTTGAAAGTGCACGACCCGAACGCACAGGAGGTCGCGCAGCACGCGGCGGGCGACGCCCCTCTCCTCGTCTTCCTCCCCGCAACCGGCGAGGTGCCCAACAACTACCGGGAGTATCTGGCAACGGCAGTCTCTGTGGGCTACAGCGTGCTCGGACTCGACTACTGGAACATCGGCCGATCCGTCACGCGCACCTGCCGGGCCAACGCGGAGTGCTACACCCAACTGCAACAGAACCGGTACGACGGCTCGCACCCGTCACGGTTCAGCCGCGTGGGGGCAGCGAACTCGATCGAACGCCGTTTCGCGGCCGCCATCGCTTACCTCGAGAAGCAGGACGCGTCAGGCGACTGGGGACGGTACATCGTGGACGGGCATCCGAACTGGAGTCGCGTCGTCTTCGCCGGGCACTCCCAGGGCGGCGGCGAGTCCGCGTTCATCTCGCACTATCACCGCGTGCGCGGCGTGCTGATGTACTCCTCCCCGGTGGAGACGTATGGCGACGTCGCCGCCTCGTGGATGCGCACCCGCGGCGCGACTCCCCCGTCGCGCATGTACGGCTTCGACGATGTGCACGACATCTACTTCCACCGCATCGTGGGCTCCTGGCAGCGGCTCGGCATGGGGACTCCGAATGCCCGGCGCGCGTCCCACGTGCCCACCGGCGGTCACCTGCTACTCAGCTCACTCGACATCGGCAACCCCTTGGAGTCGCACGGCCACACCGTCGATGACGCAGGGCCGCGCACCGAGAGGGCCATGGTGTTCGCGCCGACCTGGCGCTGGATGCTCGAGCAGGTGCGCTGAGGACGAACCGGCGCTGCGGTGTTGTCTACTTGACAACCTCCTCACGCGCGGCGACACTAGTTCCACGACGTTGGGTACAACGTTGTACCTCCTACCCAGGGCTAAGCCCTCGATCGCCGGCGCGCAGCAACTCGACCGGCGGAAAGGCACCGGTTTTCAATGAAGAGAGCAATCGCCGCGATGGCCGCGGTCGGCGCTGCAGTCGCCATGCTGACAGGATGCGCGGCGAGTTCGTCGGGCTCGTCCGGCCAACACGTCACACTCACCTTTTGGCACGGCTACACCGCCGACGACGGCAAGAAGCTGGACAAGATCATCGACGACTTCAACAAGTCGCAGCATCAGGTGACCGTTCAGGAATCCACGAAGACTTGGGCGGTCATCGAGAACTCGCTACTGCCGGCGCTGACGGCGAAATCCGGACCGGAACTTGTCGCACTGCCCGCAGAAGACCTGCCCGTGTACGCGGGCAAGGGAGCACTGCAAGACCTGAGCTCCTGGTACTCGTCCAGCGCCAACGCCAAGTCGCTGAACAAGAACGCTGTCACGATGGAGGTGGTCGAAGGCAAGAAGTACGGGGTCCCCACAGGCTTCGTCCCGCTCTCCGTCATCTACAACAAGACCATGTTCCAGACTGCAGGCATCACATCCTTCCCGAAGACGTGGGATGAGTGGGTAGCGGATGCCAAGAAGCTGACGGTGACTCCGGCAGGCTCCTCGACGCCCACTCAGTACGGGCTCGCCTTGCCCGACCACCAGACGGTGGCCAACGGTGTGTGGCAGACACTGTTCCTCGAAGGCGGAGGCACCATCGCCGACGAAAAGACGGCAAAGGTCGATTCGTCGGCGAACGTGAAGACGCTTACGTACTGGGCAGATGCGGTGCGCAACGACCACATCTCACCTACGGGCCTGACAGGCGTCGCCGCGGACAACCTCTTCGCGGCTGGAAAGGCTGCGATGGAAATCGCCGGTCCGTGGATGCCCGCGACCGCCACGGACAACCACATCTCGTGGGGCCTTGCGCCGGTGCCCGCCGGTCCCGTCACGCAGGCCGCGTCCGCCATCGGCGTCTCCATGGGCATCACCGCTCAGGCAAACAGCGCACAGAAGGCGGCCGCCGAGAAATTCTTCGACTACTTCTACAGCAAGAAGGTGGACACTGAGTGGTCTCTTGGCTCCGGCTGGCCTCCGCTGCGTACCGACATCCCGGCGTCCGATGTGTCATCGAACGCTGTGGTCGCAGCACTGACGAAGATGTCCTCCCTCGCCCGGCCGCTGCTGCCCGGCGTGGTCGACAGCTCTGACGTGCTTTCCGCGGTCGACGACGCGACGCAACACGCCATATCGGGAGGCGAGAGCGCCGACGCGGCGCTCAAGACCGCGCAATCGGCCGCGCAGGCGGCGCTGTCCAAATGAGACAAGGGCGGGCGGCACGAACGACCGCCGCCCGCCCACTCCGACGAGAGGAGGTGTGATGAGCACCAACACCCAGCAAATGAGGCGCTACCGGCCCCGGATGCAACTCGGTGGCCGCGGCCGCATCCCCACCGTTGCCCGCCGATGGATAGCGGCCATCTGCTTCCTCGTGCCCGCCTGCGCGATCCTCGCGATCTTCGTGGTCACGCCGATGCTTTCCGCTCTGCGCACATCGTTCTTCGAATCGAGCGGATTCGGCAGCGAGACGTTCGTCGGCTTCGGCAACTACGTGCAGGTGTTCACCGATCCGACATTCCTGAGGGCGTTCACCAACACGGCTCTCTACGCCGTGCTGTTCGTCCCGGCGGCGATCATCGTCTCCCTGCTTCTCGCGCTGCTCATGAACTCGCGGGTGGTCCCGCTTCGAGGCCTGTTCCGCTCCGCGCTGTTCTTCCCCTTCATTGTTTCGCTCGCCGTTTCGGCGTTCGCGTGGCAGTACCTTCTCGACCCCCAGGTCGGCCTTCTCAACTACTGGCTGCAAGGCATAGGGATCCACATCGGCAACGTGTTGAACTCGCCCACGCTGGCAATGCCCGCGGTCGTCCTGGTAGCCGTCTGGAAGAATTTCGGCTTCTACATGGTGATCTTCCTCGCCGGGCTCCAAGACATCCCGGAGAGCCTCTACGAGGCGGCTCGAGTCGACGGCGCGGGGCCGTTCCGGCGCTTCATGAAGGTAACGCTGCCCCTTCTGAACAACACGATGACGTTCGTCGTGATCTTCGCACTCATCGCGGCCTTGCAGGCGTTCGATCAGATCTATGTGATGACGCAGGGCGGCCCATACCACGCGACCGACACGGTCGTCACGGAGATCTACCAGACCGGATTCCAGAAGCTCGACCTCGGCGTGGCCTCGGCGCTCTCCTATGTTCTGCTCATCGGAACCCTGGTGCTGAGCCTCGCGCAGTTCCTGCTCGGCTCCCGGCGCGAGAAGGATCTCTCCGCATGAGCGCGACACAGAGCGTCACGGCGCGCCGAGGTGTGGGCATCAGGCGCGCCTCCACGGGCAAGGCGCTCGGGACAACCGTTCTCGGGATCCTCATCGCGATCGGCGTACTTGCCATCCTGCTGCCCGTACTCGTCGTCGTTTTCACGGCGTTCAAACCCGTTTCGGAGGTGAACGCCTTCCCACCCACGCTGATACCGGCGCACTGGACGCTAGCCAACTTCGAGACGATCTTCCATGATCTGCCGTTCGGCAGGCTGGTGCTCAACAGCTTCGTCTTCGCCGGCGGGGTCACCGTCTGCGCACTGATCTTCGATTCGCTGGCCGCCTACGCGCTGGCCCGCATCGATTTCACGGGCAACCGGGTTCTCCTCGTGCTCATCGTCGCGACGCTGATGATCCCGTTCCAGGCGACACTCGTGCCGCTCTACCAGATCGTGGCCGGACTCGGCTGGATCAACACGTTCGCAGCGCTCATCGTTCCGCGTGCGGCAGATGCCTTCGGCATCTTCTTCCTGCGGCAGTTCTTCCTCGCCCTTCCGCGCGATCTCGACAACGCCGCCCGTATGGACGGCGCTTCGGAGTGGCGCATATATCGCAGCATCATCCTGCCGAACGCCGTGCCGGCGCTCATGACACTGGGGGTCTTCGTCTTCGTGAACAACTGGAACGATCTGCTCTGGCCACTCGTCTTCTCGACGAAGTCGGACATGGCAACCATCACGTCCGGCCTCACCCTGCTCACGGGGCCTAGCGGCATCGTGCCGTACGGCGTGATGATGGCCGGCTCGCTCATCGCGTTGTTGCCATTAACCGCCTTGTTCGTGATCGTGCAGCGCAGATTCGTGTCGAGCGTCGCAGCGACGGGTCTCAAGTGAGCGGCTGGTGGTCCGGTGAGCGCCTTCGCTTCGGGCTCGGGATCGAGGACACCTTCGTGCCTCAGAGCGGTCCCGGCGAACGCGCGATCGACGAGTACGAGCTGACGGAGCACTACACGAGATGGCGCGATGACCTGGATCTCGTGAACCGCGTCGGCGCCGAGTTCCTTCGGTGGGGTGTTCCCTGGCATCGCGTGAACCCCGCACCCGGCACGTGGGACTTCGAGTGGACCGACAGGGTTCTGGGCCGGATGACCGAGCTCGGGATTCGTCCCGTCGTCGACCTCCTGCACTACGGCACACCCCTTTGGCTCGAGGACGAGTTCGCGAACCCCGACTTCGCCGCTCGATTCGGTGAATTCGCGAGCCGGACGGCGCAGCGCTACTCCAACATCGTCACGGACTACACACCGGTGAACGAGCCGATGATCCATGCCCAGTTCACCGGCGAATATGCCTACTGGCCGCCGTATCTCGAAGGGCAGTCCGGGTTGAACCGGATCGTGGTGGCGCTGGCGGAGGCGTCGCAGCTCGCTCAGGCGGGCATCCGCGATGCGGTAGGGGCAGCGGCGAACATCGTGCACGTCGATGCCGGCTTCCGGTACGTGGGCGATGTCACGGCCATGGAGCATGCCCCGCACGTGGAGCGTCTCCTCGTCGAGCGGTTCCTCTTCGAGGATCTCATGCACGGCCTGGTGGTCGATGGACACCCACTGCACCAGGGTCTTCTGAAGTCCGGCATCGAACTGCGACGCCTGGACCGGATCGCGGCGCATCCGGCTCCCCCGCAGATCATGGGTGTCAACTACTATCCGCGCCACTCGACCGAGGTCTTCGAGGCGGGCGTCTCCCACCGAGGCGGGTTCGCGGATCCGCGGCCGACCCGCGACGACGGAGTTGCGGGCCTCCGTGAGGTGCTGACCGCCTACGCGGAGAGGTACGGCCATCCCGTGCTGCTCAGCGAGACATGCGTGACGGGCTCGGAGACCGAACGTATTACCTGGTTGAACGATTCCCTCGACGAGATCGAGGATCTCCGCTCCGGCGGCATATCGATCGTCGGATACACCTGGTGGCCGCTGTTCGACATGATCGAGTGGACCTGGCGTCACACCAGTGCACCGCCGCTTGCACATCGTCTCGCGATGGGTCTCTACGACCTCGTGGAAACCGAAGGCGGTCTTCAGAGACGGCGGAACTCTGTGGCGAAAGCGTATCGAGCGCACGCCAACGGCGAGGCAGACTGACCGGCCATTACACTGGCAGCCTCGGCGGGAGGGGTGACGCATGACCGTGACGCTGGTCGACGTGGCTCGCGCGGCGGGAGTCTCGATCAAGACCGCCTCGAACGTCGTCCGCGCGCAGGGCAAGTTCAGCGAAGACACAGCCGAGCGTGTTCGCGCGGCGATCGCCGAGCTCGGCTACAAGCCCAACCTGGCGGCGCGCGGCCTGCGTTCGGGTCGTGTCGGAGCGATCAGCCTGATCGTTCCAGACATCCGGAACCCGTTCTTCTCTGAGCTGGCGGCAGCCGTGATCGAGGTAGCCGACCAGCACGAGCTTCTCGTCGTGCTCGAGCAGTCGGGCGGAGAGCCAGAGGCAGAGCTCGAACTGCTTCGCGGACGACGGGCGCGACTCGTCGACGGCATCCTGTTCAGCGCACTCGCACTGACGGCAGGGAATGCCGAGCTCTCCGAAACCGTCACGATGCCGGTCGTGCTCCTCGGAGAGCCCATCGCAGGATGGTCGACCGATTTCGTCACCATGCCGAACGAGTCGGGGGCCCGAGCTGCCACGGAACACCTGCTCGCCCGCGGGCGCCGGCGCATCCTCGCCCTCGGGCGGCGAACGGGCGACCTGGCCGGACCAGCGCATCTCCGGCTTCGTGGTTACCGTCGTGCTCTCGCGGATGCCGGGATCGCACCGGATCCGGCGTTCGAGATCGATGCCGGGCTCTGGCAGCGAGAGAATGCCGCTAAGGCGGTACGTGAGGCGCTACTCCAGAAGACACCGTTCGACGGGGTCGTGGCCTTCAACGATGCCCTCGCCCTCGGTGCGATCCGTGCTCTCCAGGACGCCGGGTTGCGGGTTCCGGAGGATGTCGATGTGATCGGCTTCGACGACATCGAGGAGGCGCGATTCAACCAGCCCACGCTGACCACAGTCAAGGTGAACCTCGCAGCCATGGCGGCATCCGCCGTGCGATTCCTGCTGCGTCGGCTCGATGAAGGGCCCGAGCTGCGGACGCCCGTCGAGGGATTCACGTCGGAGTTCGCCATCATCCAGCGCGAATCGACGCAGGAGCTGTCGTGAGGGCAACCGGCTCGGCCGACCCGCACGACGCAGATCCGCCTACCGCGCCCGCGGATGCGCCGTCGTGTACATGTCACGCAGCGTGTCGGCCGTGACCAGCGTGTAGATCTGCGTCGTCGCCACTGACGAGTGGCCCAGCAGCTCCTGCACCACGCGCACGTCGGCGCCGCCCTCAAGCAGGTGCGTCGCGAACGAATGTCGCAGCGTGTGCGGCGAAACTGAGGCCGTGAGTTCGGCCCGCTCCGCCGCCGCACGGATGACGAGCCACGCGCTCTGCCTGCTCAGCCGCGCGCCGCGCGCACCGAGAAACAACGCGGGGGTCGCGCGCCCGCGCACCGAGTACAGCGGCCGTACCCGCACCAGGTACTCGTCAACGGCCTGTCGCGCGTAGCGGCCGAGTGGCACGATCCGCTGCTTGCTGCCCTTGCCTGTCAGCCGGATGACATCGCGCTCGATCACATCGTCCACGTTGAGGTCGACGGCCTCGGAGACCCGGGCGCCGGTCGCATACAGCAGTTCCAGCAGCGCCTTGTCGCGGATCCGCGAAGGCTCGTCCCCGTCCGTCGCCGCCAGGAGCGACTCCACCTGCGCGACGGTCAACGCCTTCGGCAAGCGAGACGGCAGCTTGGGCGGCCGCACGTCGCGCGCGGCGTCCTCCTGCACCTCCCCCTCGTCGAGGAGAAAGCGGTGCAGACCGCGCACAGTGGAGAGCATGCGGGCGACGGATGCCGCACCCAGCCGCTGCGTCGCATCCGTCTCTCCGCGGGTCACCAGGTGCCGGGCGTAGTCGTCTACCGCACGGGGGCCGACCGCTCCCATGTCGTGGATGCCCCGCTCGGTGAGCCACTCGGCGTACGACCCGAGGTCGCGACGGTACGCCGCGACCGTGTTGCGCGAGAGCCCGCGTTCGATTCCGACGTGCCGCAGGTACGCCCCGACCGCGGCCTCCGGAGTCATGCCAGCGGACGGCTCAGCCACGATCCCCGCCGCAGCGGCTCGTCCGCCTCGCCGAGGGAGGCGTATCCGTTCGTCCGTGAGGCGACTGCGGCGAGTGACGCGAGAGCGAGCGGCCCGTTGCGCAGCCGCCGTTCGAGCACGCCGCGCACGACCTCCTCCAGCGGCACCCAGCGCACCTCGATGTCGGCCTCTTCCTCCTCGCGGGCGAACTCCTCCTCGGCGGGATGCACCCCCCTGGCCAGGTAGATGCGGATCAGCTCGTTGTTGCCGCCCGGTGTGCTCGCGAACTCGACGAGCACATTCCACTCGTCGGCGACCATGTCGGCCTCTTCGGCCAGTTCGCGTTTGGCGGCATCGAGCGGAGGCTCTCCCGTCATGTCCAGCAGCCCGGCGGGCAACTCCCAGTCCTTCGAGCGGATCGGATGCCGGTACTGCCTGATCAGCAGCGCCCGGTCCTCATCGTCGAGCGCGAGAACCGCGACGGCACCCGTGTGGTCGACGTACTCCCGCACCACGGTGGAGCCGCCGAGATCGACCGTGTCGCGTCGCACGTCCCAGACCCGACCTCGGTACACGACGTCGGATTCGGTCACCAGCCCGGTGTACGGCTCGTCCGCAAGATCGTCGTATGCGGCCTCAGGCATCCTCTTTCACCTCGAACAAACGCGTCGACTCCTGGCGGATGAGAGCGGCGGCGATGAGGCCGCAGAACAACGGATGCGCCCTGTTCGGCCGCGATCGCAGCTCCGGATGCGCCTGGGTCCCCACGTAGAACGGGTGCGTCTCGCGCGGCAGCTCGACGTACTCCACGAGGTGGCCATCGGGCGATGTGCCGGAGAAGGCGAGCCCAGCGGCGGCGATCTGCTCACGGAAGTGGTTGTTCACCTCGTAGCGGTGACGGTGCCGCTCGGATGCCTCGTCCGCGCCGTACAGCTCGGCCACGATCGACCCGTCCTGCAGTTTCGCGGGGTACAGGCCCAGCCGCATCGTGCCGCCGAGGTCGCCGCCCGCGATGATCTCCACCTGCTCGGCCATCGTCGCGATCACCGGGAACTGCGTGTCCGGGTCGAACTCGCTGGAGGATGCCCCGTCGAGGCCGGCCTCGTTCCTCGCGTATTCGATCACCATGCACTGCAGGCCCAGGCAGAGCCCGAGCGCCGGGATTCCGTTCTCGCGCGCGAACCGCAGCGCGCCGAGCTTGCCCTCGATGCCGCGGATGCCGAAGCCGCCGGGCACGCAGATCCCGTCGACATCGGCCAGCTCTCGAGCCGCGCCCTCCGGCTCCTGGCATCCGTCGCTGGCGATCCAGCGCAGGTTCACCTTCGCCCGGTTCGCGAAGCCGCCGGCCCGCAGCGCCTCGGTGACCGAAAGGTAGGCATCCGGCAGGTCGACGTACTTGCCGACGAGGCCGATGGTCACCTCGTGCTTGGGCTCGTGCACCACCTTGAGCAGGGTCTCCCAACTCTCCCGGTCGGGCTGCTCGGCGGCGAGGCCGAGCTGGTCGACGATGTAGTCGTCGAGTCCCTGGTCGTGCAGCATGTTCGGGATGTCGTAGATGCTCGGCACGTCGACGGCGTTCACGACGGCGCGCTCGTCCACGTCGCACATCAGCGCGATCTTCTTCTTGTTGCCCTCGGAGACCGGACGGTCACTGCGCAGCACGAGAGCGTCCGGCTGAATTCCGATGGACCGCAGCGCCGCCACCGAGTGCTGCGTCGGTTTGGTCTTCTGCTCTCCCGACGCGTTCATGTACGGAACGAGCGACACGTGCACGAAGAAGCAGTTCTGGCGCCCGAGCTCGTGGCGCACCTGCCTGGCGGACTCGATGAACGGCTGCGACTCGATGTCGCCGACCGTCCCGCCGATCTCGGTGATGATGACGTCGGGCTGGGGATCGTCGGATGCCTGCAGCCGCATCCTGCGCTTGATCTCGTCGGTGATGTGCGGGATGACCTGCACGGTGTCGCCGAGGTACTCGCCGCGGCGCTCCATGGCGATCACCTGCGAGTAGATCTGCCCGGTGGTGACGTTGGCGGCCTGGCTGAGATTGATGTCGAGGAACCGCTCGTAGTGGCCGATGTCGAGATCGGTCTCGGCGCCGTCGTCGGTGACGAAGACCTCACCGTGCTGGAACGGGTTCATCGTTCCTGGGTCGACGTTGAGGTACGGGTCCAGCTTCTGCATGACGACCCGCAGTCCGCGGGAGGTCAGCAGATTGCCGAGGCTGGCGGCCGTGAGGCCCTTGCCCAAAGAAGAAACGACACCACCTGTCACGAAGATGTGCTTGGTAGTGCCGTTCGGCTTGCTGTGATCAGTTGAAGGGCCCGCGTCAGTTTTTTCCACCACGGGCTTTCATCTTATCAGCGCGTCTGCGCCCGCAGCGGACGCATGGGCACGACACACCGGCTTCGATGCCCGGGCCAAGAGGATGCTTGACGTGGGACTCCTGGCATGCTTAGTTAAGCATGTGCTTAACCAAATTGACGACGTGTTCCGTGCGCTCGCCGATCCCACCCGTCGAAGCATCGTCGAGCAGCTGGCTGTTCGCGACGAGGCGGTCAGCGAACTCGCCCGTCCACTGACGATGTCGCTGCCGGCCGTCCTCCAGCACCTCGCCGTGCTGGAGGCCAGCGGGCTGGTGCGCAGCCGCAAGACCGGACGAGTGCGAACCTGCAGCCTCGACCGCGCCGTCTTCGACCGAGCGGAGAAGTGGTTCGTCGAAAGGCGACTCGCCTGGAACGACCGGCTCGACCGGCTCGGCGACTACCTCGCCGACGAGCACGAATGATCAGAAAGCGATTCGAAGGAGCGAAAGATGTCCGAACGATACGTCACTCACGACACGATGGTGCTGGAGCGCACCTACCCCGCAGACCCGCAAAAGGTCTTCCATGCCTGGACTGACGCGCGCGCCAAACGCGCCTGGTTCCTCGGCGAGGCTGACGAGGATGCCTCGAGCACCCAGTACGAGCTCGACTTCCGAGTCGACGGCCGCGAATTCTGCCGCAGCGGCGCACCGGACGGCGCGGTCTACACCTACGTCGCGCGCTACGACGACATCGTGCCCGACGAGCGGATCGTGTACACGAACTTCATGCTGCGAGGTGAGACACGCATCTCGGTGTCCCTCACCACCGTGGAGTTCCACCAATCGGGATCGGGTACGAAACTGGTGCTCACCGAGCATGGCGTCTACCTCGACGGCGAAGACCAGCCGGAGTACAGAACGCAAGGCATCGAGCATCAGCTGGATGCCCTTGGTGCGGCGCTCGGATCGGCTGCGACGGCGGACGTCACGAGCTGATCGTGATACCCACCCGGTCTACGACCGGGCGCCTACGCCATCCCTGGCGAGCTCGATGAGCTCCCGTGCGTGGGCGAGACCGCTCTCCGAGTCGGTGAGCCCGGAAAGCAGGCGCGCCATCTCGGAGATGCGGTCGTCTCCGTCCAGCTGCCGAACGCTCGATGCCGTCACAGATCCGTCCCCCGCCTTGACCACGGTCAGGTGGTTGGTCGCGAACGCCGCAACCTGCGCGAGGTGCGTGACGACGATCACCTGAGCGGTCTCTGCGAGCTTGGCCAGTCGTCGGCCGATCTCGATCGCGGACGCCCCGCCGACCCCCGCGTCGATCTCGTCGAAAACGAACGTCGGCACGGGATCGCTCCCGGCGAGCACCACCTCGATGGCCAGCATCACCCGCGAGAGCTCCCCGCCGGACGCGCCCTTGCCGAGCGGTCGCGGCTCGGCGCCGGCGTGCGGTCGCAGCAGGATCGATACGGCGTCACGGCCTGCGAGCGTGTAGTCGTCGCGCCACTGCACGTCCACGACGACCTCGGCATCCGCCATGGCCAGCGCCGCGAGTTCTTCCGTCACGAGTGCGGCGAGCTCGTGTGCCGCTTTCGACCGGAGGTGTGAGACGGATGCCGCCAGCCGGTCGACCTCCGCCTCGTCCTCCGTGACGAGCGTGGTCAGCTGCTCGATGCGCTCCTCGTCGCCTTCCAGCTCTGCCAGACGCGTTCCACCGCTTGCGGCGCGCTCCAGCACCTCGTCGAGGCTGGGGCCGTACTTGCGTACGAGCGCGGTCAGTTCGGCACGGCGCTCCTGGATCACTTCCAAGTCTCGCGTGCCATCCGCGTCGAGCGCCGCCAGGTAGGTGGAGAGCTGCGCTGCGGCATCCTCGACCTGGAATCCGAGCCCCGCGATCGAGTCCGCCAACGCCTGGAGTGCCGGGTCGTGCGCGCCGGCGCGCTCGAGCTCTCGGCGCGCCGTCTCCAGGAGCCCCCGCACGTCCGGCCCGTCGGAGTCCTCCGCCGACAGTGCCTCCCGGGAGACCGACGCCGCTATGCGCAACGACTCCAGGTTCGTAAGCCGCTCCGCCTGCTCCGCGAGCGCCTCGTCCTCGCCCGGTTCTGGCGCCACGGCCTCGATCTCGCTGAGCGCCACCCGCAGGTCGTCGGCCTCGCGGGCGCGGCGATCCCGCTCGTCGATGAGCTCGGCCAGTTCCTCCCGATTCGCGCTCCAGCGCCGGAACGCCTGACGGTACGCGTCGAGCGCTTCCGTCAGGGTCGCCCCGGCGAACCTATCGAGCGCCTCACGCTGTGCCGTCGCCGACCGCAACCTGATCTGGTCCGACTGACCGTGCACGACGACGAGCTGCTCTGCGAGCTCGCCGAGAACGCTGACGGGCGCGCCGCGACCGCCGACCACGGCGCGACTGCGGCCCTCCGCCGCGACGGAGCGGCTCAGCACGAGCTCACCATAGGATGCCTGACCGGAGTCGTCGAGGTCGCCACCGGCATCCCTGACCCGCTCGGCGACCTCTCCGTCAGCAGGGACGAGCCACCGTCCTTCCACCCACAACTGCGCGCTGCCTGACCGAACGACGGCGCTGTCGGCACGTTGACCCAGCAAAAGCCCGAGCGCCGTCACGACCATGGTCTTGCCGGCGCCGGTCTCGCCGGTGAGCGCCGTGAACCCGGGCCCGAGCGGCAGCGTGGCACTCTCGATGACCCCGAGGTCGCGAATCGAGATCTCCTCAATCACGGGCGTTCGGTCCTCGCCAGCCTGTGACCGGCAGGTTGAACTTGCGCACCAGCCGGTCGGTGAACGGCGCCGTGTGCAGCCGCGCCAGCTTCACGGGGGTGTCGGATCGCGCGACCATCACCCGCGCGCCCGGCGGAAGGTCGAAGGCCCGCCTGCCGTCGCACCACAGCACGGCCGGCGTGTCGGTGCGACGCACCAACTCGACGGCGAGCACAGAGTCGGCGGCCACGACCAGCGGGCGCGAGAACAGGGCATGCGCGCTCAGCGGCACGAGCAGGAGTGCATCGAGGGTGGGCCACACGACGGGACCCCCGGCGGAGAACGAGTACGCCGTCGACCCCGTCGGGGTGGACATCACAACGCCGTCGCATCCGAAGCTCGACAGCGGCCGGCCGTCGACCTCGACGACGACCTCGATCATGCGCTCGCGACTGGCCTTCTCGATGCTCGCTTCGTTGAGCGCCCAGCTGGTGTAGATGACCTCGGTGCCGGATTTCACGCGCACGAACAATGTCATGCGCTCCTCGACGGTGTAGTCCCTGGCGACGGCGCGGCTCACCGCGAGCTCCAGGTCGTCCCGCTCGCTCTCGGCGAGGAATCCGACGTGTCCGAGGTTCACGCCCAGCAGCGGAACGTCGCAGTCCCGCACGGTCTCCGCCGCGCGCAAGATCGTTCCGTCGCCCCCGAGCACGATCACGAGCTCGAGTTGATCCGGCATCACATCGTCGCCGAGCACCGCCAGCGATGCGAGATCGGATGCGGCGTCCACGAGCTCGGCGCGCTCATCCGCTCCGAGAACCGGAACGACTCCGGCGGCGATGAGCTGCCGGCACACCTGGATGCCCGCTTGGATCGAGTCCCCACGACCGGTGTGCGAAACCACGAGGAAGTACCGCCGGGGTCCGCCCACGCTCACTCTCCCACCATCGCGCCGATGTCGTTCAACCATTCTGTCGGATGCCGACCCGCGCGTGTGCTGAGCCGGATGAGGTACTCACGATTCCCGTGGCTTCCCGCGATGGGGGACGGAAGGATGCCGGCGGTCGGCATCCCGAGGTCCCACGCCGCCCACATGACCGACGTGACCGCATCCTCTCGCAGCGCGGGATCGCGCACGATGCCCTCGCGGATGCCCGTGCGGCCCACCTCGAACTGCGGCTTCACGAGGAGCACGTACTCTGCGTCACGCCCGACCGCCCCCACTAGCGGAGGCAGCACCAGAGTCAGCGAGATGAACGACAGGTCGCCGACAACGATCCCGATCGCCTCGCCACCGGTGAGCTGGCCGAGCTCCGCCGTGCCGAGATACCGAACGTTGACGCCCTCGGCGACCGTGACCCTCGAGTCCGAGGCGATGGACGGCGCGAGCTGTTCGTGCCCCACGTCGAGAGCGATCACCCGCCGCGCCCCGCGTTCGAGCAGCACCTGCGTGAAGCCCCCTGTGGATGCGCCGACATCGAGCGCGGTGGCATCCGCGACCGTCTCGTCCAGGTGGAATCCGTCCAGCGCCGCGATGAGCTTGTGCGCGGCACGACTGACGTAGTGGTCCGGCGCATCGACGGTGATCTCGCCGCCCTCGCGTACCCGGGCGGATGCCTTGACCACGGGCTTGCCATCCACGCTGACCCGCCCGTCGGCGATGAGCCGAGCCGCGTGGGTGCGCGACCGCGCCAGTCCTCGAGCGGTCACGGCCGCATCGAGGCGCTGATCACTCGTCTCCGACCTTGCGCCCGACGAGCCGTCGCCCGAAGAGCCCGTGGTCGCGGAAGCCGGTTCGGTCACCCCGTCGGCTCCCGGCGCGGCCTCAGGCATCCTGACGGTGGTCGTCCTGGCCCTCGAGCACCTCGGCGAGCTCCGTGTGAATGCGTGTGTACGCGTCCGCGCGTTCCTCGAGCGGACGCTCTTCGATGAGGCGCAGCCGGGACAGGAGCCCGTCGTCTCCCTCGTGCACCATTTCGTCAAGCATCAGTCCACGGTACCGCGAGGGCTATTGCCCTGGGGCCCCGGACACCGCTCACGTGTACAACTCTTCGGGAACCTCGAGCGCGTAGATGGGCCGGCCGCAGTTCCAGATGAGCGCACTGGCCGCCCGAAGCAGGTCGATCTCCCGATCGCCCCTGCGCACGATCTGTACCGCGCTGCCTTGGAGGCGCACGAATGCGTTCCGCACCTCGACCGCATCGCCGGATCGGGACACCTTCACCGCCGGATACGGCTCGTCGAGCTCGCGGAGATCGGAGAGCAGGTACTGCGGTCGCTCGTCCCGGCCGGCTGCCAGCACTTGCTTCGCTCGGTCGATGCCGGTGAGCACGAGCAGAGACGGCACGCCTGCCCGGTTAGCCCCGAGGATGTCCGTGTCGAGCCGGTCGCCGATCGCCAGCGGTGCCTTCGCGCCGAATCGCTGCACCGCGAGGTCGTACATCGCCCGCTCCGGCTTTCCGGCGACGATCGGAAGCCGCCCGACTGCGGTGTGCACCGCGGAGACGAGCGTTCCGTTTCCGGGAGCCACTCCCCGTGGCTGTGGAAGCGTCCAGTCCGTGTTCGTCGCGACCCACTGCACGGATTCATCCGCCAGCGCGAAAGCCGCCTCCGCCAGCTGCGCCCACCCCACGTCCGGCGCGAACCCCTGCACCACGGCGGCCGGACGGTCCTCGGCCGAGCGCGTGACGTGGTACCCGGCCTTGTCGAGTTCCGACACGAGCCCGTCTCCCCCAACCACCAGCACGGTCGACTCGGGCTGGATGAGATCGTGCAGCATCATGACAGCCGCCTGAGGCGAGGTGATGATGTCGTCCGTGTGCACCGCGTAGCCGAGTTGGTTGAGGTGATCGGCGACGGACCGGTCGGTGCGCGAGGCGTTGTTCGTCAGGCATCCCACCCGCACGCCCTTGTCCTGGGCGCGCCTCAGTGCCTCGGCCGCATGCGGGATCGGCTCGGCGCCCGAGTACAGCACCCCGTCGAGATCGGCCAGGATGACGTCGACCCCGTCGAGCGGCGACCGCTCCGCATCTCGGCGGAACAGCCGACGCCGGCCGTCACTCCCCATCGCCGCGCTCACCGGATGCCTCGCCGCGCGCGCTATCGTCATCCGTCGCCGTATCGGCCTCGGATGCTCCGTCGCCCGCTTGATCGCTGGGCTCACCGTCGGCGGCATCCCCGTCGCCGGCATCACCTTCGCCGGCATCACCTTCGCCAGGCAGCTCCTCGACGACCCCGTCGCTGGTGGCGTCCCCGCCATCTCCGTCGCCGATCGCTTCCCCGCCTTCGTCTTCGACGACCATGACGTCCTCGTCGTTCTGCCCGAGCGCCTCCCGAGCGCGTTCCGCGAGGTTGCGCCATTCCTCGGACTCAGCGTTACGGCCCAGGTCTTCCAGCACCGTCGCGTACGCGTCGAAGAGCGTCGGACTGTAGGAGAACGCGCGCCGACGGTCCAGCTGCGGGATCTCGAGCTCGGCCAGGGCGGCATCAGTCTGCCCGAGGTCGAGACGCGCCCCGGACATGGCGATGGCCAGCGCGACCTGCACCTCGTTCGGGAGTTCCGAACGCGGAACGGAACGTCCCTCCTCGAGGGCCCGATCCGGCCGGCCGATACCCCGCTCGCTGTCGACGATGAGCGGCAGCTGGTCGTTCTTACCGGAGATGCGTCGATAGGTGCGCAGCTCGCGCAGTGCCAGGGCGAAGTCTCCCGTCTCGTACGCGGTGATCGCAAGCGTCTCGCGAACGATCGCGATGCGTCCGGCTCGTCGCGCGGCGGCCAGCGCGTGCCGATGCGCCAGTTCCGGGTCTTCGCCGATGACCTGGGAGGCCATCGCAAGGTGCCGGGCCACTTCTTCGGCGTTCTCCTTGCTGAGAGTCTTCAGCTCGTTCCGAGCCGCCCCGTTGAGGTCCTTCGATGTGATCGATTCGGGCAGCTCGGGGTCATTGTGACGCGGCCGCACACTCCGCGGCGCGAATCCGCGCTCGCCCACCTGGGCATCGTTGTCTCCCCGCCGCGACTCCGACCACGGACCCTTCTGCAAGCGGTCGCGACCCCCGTCATGTCCATATCCACGGGCGTTACGACGGTCGCTGTCACGCCCGTAATCGCGGGCACCTTCGCGCTCCCCTCGGTCCCGCCGCTGACCGCCGGCACCACGATCGGCGCCCGGGCGGCCCTCGTTGTAGCGGCGCTGGCCGCCCCCGCTTGCACCATCGGTGCCTCTTTGGTCTCGGTAGTCGCGGCGACCATCGGAGTTCCCGCGGTCACCCGGTGCAGTGCGACGGCGGTCGCCGTAATCGCGACCGCGACCGCCATTTCCGCGGTCACCCGACCCGGTCCGACCGCGGTCTCCATAATCGCGACCGCCATCGCGATTCCCGCGGTCACCCGACCCGGTCCGACCGCGGTCTCCATAATCGCGACCGCCATCGCGATTCCCGCGGTCACCCGACCCGGTCCGACCGCGGTCTCCATAATCGCGACCGCCATCGCGATTCCCGCGGTCACCCGACCCGGTCCGACGATCCCCATACGGTCGACCGTTGTCGCGGCCACCATCGCGACTCGGCCGCCGATCATTCTGGGCGCCTGTGCCGCCCGTACGCCGATCGTCCCGCCGGGGCGAACCGTCGGTACGCCGTTCATTCCACTCGTCGGCGCCACTCGCGCGCCGGTACCCACCAGCACGACGGTCGCCCGAGGACGAACGATCACCGCCAGGACGCTGGTCCGAGGACCAGCGATCACCGCGACGGCGTTCGTCCGAGCCTGGACGGTCGAACCGACCGCTGTCCTGGCCTCCGCGTCCGTCGCCAGGGCGCCGGTCGCCGAACCGACGATCACGATCGTTCGAATGAGGCGTCGCTGCCCGGTCCACCCGCGACCGCGAGCTATCCGCACCCCTGTTCGGACCACTCCGCCGTTCCCCGTTCGCGTCTCCGCGCTGCGGGCGAAAGCTCCCAGAGTCACCGGAACGCGGACGTCCGTATCGTCCGTCCCGCCCTCCGCCGCGTCCCGTCGACGGGCGCTGCTCCGGCCGACCGCCGTCAGGACTCCCGTTCCTTGGTCCTCTTCGGTCACCATCGCCGCCAGTACTCCGCCGGGAGTCGTCGCGATCTTCCCCTCGATCGCCTCGATCGTCTCGTGCCATGTGCACAATCCTTCCCGTCGCATAGTGGGCGCGGATGCCGTGTGGTGTTGTTCGTGTGTTAAATGCGGAATGGCCACCTCGTTGGGTGGCCATTCCGTTGAAAGGAGTCCGGCGGTGTCCTACTCTCCCACAGGGTCGCCCCTGCAGTACCATCGGCGCTGGGAGTCTTAGCTTCCGGGTTCGGAATGTTTCCGGGCGTTTCCCTCTCGCTATGGCCGCCGTAACAC